>JAFYYE010000451.1 GCA_017557715.1 Pseudobutyrivibrio sp. | reverse complement strand
GGTTTCATGCACCGATAAAAGAAATATCTAAGTATTGTTATGATAAAGGAATTATCCTTATAGTAGACCAGGCGCATGGCGCACACTTAGGTTTTCATCCTGCATTTACAAATATAGCAGTGGGATATGCTGATATAACAATTCAAAGTCTCCACAAGACATTACCATCATTAACACAGACTGCGGCTATGCATATTTCAGGAGACAGAGTTAACAGAGAAAGAGTTTCAGAGGCTCTTGATATTTTTGAAACAAGTTCCCCATCTTATGTGTTGATGAATTCCATCAGTCAATGCTTGGATATATTAGAAGATAGTGGAAAATTATTCGTTGATTATGTGGATAAACTAAGAGATTTTTACAAAATAAGTGGAGAATTAAAAAATCTCAATTTATCACAAGATAAAGAAGAGATAAAAGATCCAGGTAAGATTGTTATATCTACAGAAAACACGAATATTACCGGAGTAGAGCTGGCTAAAATTCTCAGAGAAAAATATCAGCTTGAAACTGAACTATCAAGCTTTGCATATGTCTTAGCAATGACTAGTATTATGGATACAAAAGAAGGATTTGATAGATTAAAGTTTGCATTAAAAGAAATTGATAAAACCCTTAGTGAGGGACATATTAAGGTTCCAAACCTAAGTGTAAACTATAAAAAGAAATTAGAGATTTTTGAGGCAAAAGCAGGTGATGAATTAAAGATGTCGCTTGAGCAGGCAATAGGAAAGACTTCAGCTGCTATGGTATGTCTTTACCCACCAGGGGCACCAATTATAGTTACAGGTGAGGAAATAACAGAGGAAAGTATAGCGATAATAAAGGAAGCAAAGGAAAAGATGCTTCATGTGACAGGAATGGATGTGGAAAGAGAAACCATCTCCGTTGTCAATTAGACTGGGTTAAATTATACTTTAAATAGATTAAAACTAAGAGGATAGTATGGGTAAAATATTTTGCATAATGGGCAAGAGCTCAACAGGGAAGGACACAATTTTTAAGATATTGCTTCAGCGAAAGGATATTAACGTAAAAAGAATTGTTTCTTATACGACAAGACCGCAGAGAAGTAATGAAAAGCCAGGTGAGGAGTATAACTTCGTATCTGTAGAGGAAAAGGACAGACTTTTAGCTGAGGGAAAAGTTATAGAAATTCGTAAATACGATACAGTTCATGGCCCATGGTTCTATTTTACTGTAGACGATGGAAATGTTGATTTATCAAAAGATGATTATTTGATGATTGGCACAGTAGAAAGCTTTGTTAAAATTCGTGATTACTACGGAGCAGACAAAGTTTTGCCGATATATATAGAGGTAGATGATGGTGTAAGACTTAGCCGAGCTCTTGAAAGAGAGCGCATTCAAGAGTATCCAAAATACGAAGAAATGTGCAGACGCTTTTTAGCTGATCAACAGGATTTTTCTAAGGATAATCTTGAAAAAGCAGGTATTACAAACATATTTAATAACAATGAGGATAGCGCCATTACCAGTGATAACATAGCCGAATTTATAAATAGGTAGGTGTTTTAATGGATATTCGAGTAAACGATGTAAGTCAGGTACAACCAACAGAAGGGGCAAAAACAACTGCGCCAGTAGATGACACATTTAAATTTACATTGGCGGCAGCAGTGGATGATGCTGAGCTTCAGGAAAAGCTCACAAATCTAATGAATGATATAGCCACTCAGGGAAAGCTTTTGTCAGAGCATATGGATATCAGGGATATGAAAAGATATCGAGGTCTGGTAAAGGATTTCCTTAATGAGGTTGTAAATCGTTCCCACAAATTTTCCAGAGAAAACTTTCTTGATAGACGTGGGCGTCATAGAGTTTACGGAATGATTAAGCTTGTAGATGAAAAAATGGATGAGCTTGCATCGGCGCTTGTACGTGATGAAAAAGATCACATAGATATTTTAAATAGGGTTGATGAAATCAGAGGATTATTACTTGATATAATCACCTAAGAAATAATCGGGAGAATAACAATTAATGAGCTTTAGTGAAATTATAGGTCAGGAGGACGCAAAGAGCCTTCTTAAAAATGCAGTAAAAACAGGAAATCATAGCCACGCCTATATTTTCAGTGGAGAAAAAGGCTCTGGAAAAATGATGTTAGCGGAAGCTTTTGCAGCGATGCTTCAGTGTGAAAATCCAGGGGAAGATGCTTGTGGCATGTGTCATTCCTGCAAACAGGCATTAAGTCATAACAACCCTGATATTATTTATGTTCGTAGAGAAGATGGAAAGGCTAATATTAGCGTTGATACAGTAAGAGAGCAGATTGTAAACGACGTTGATATTAAGCCATATAGTAATAAATATAAAATCTATATTGTTGAAGAAGCAGAGCGCATGAATCCACAGGCGCAAAATGCAATCCTCAAGACTATTGAGGAGCCACCGGAATATGCGATTATTATTCTGCTGACAGCAAATCACAATGCATTTCTTCAGACTATTCTTTCCAGATGTGTTCTGATTCAAATGAAATCCATTGATACTGAAAGTATAAAAAGAATATTGCAATCAAAGTATGAGATTGTAGATTATCAGTCTCAGATGGTGGCTACATTTGCTCAGGGAAATGTAGGAAAGGCCATTGCATTGGCCACAGATGCTAGTTTTAACGAGATTAAAGAAAAGGTTATTTCTCTATGTAAAAGAGCGAGCAAAATGGAAGAAAATCAGATAGCCGATGAAGTAAAATCAATTAAAGAGGCTAATGATAGCGATAAGAAGGCCGGTGATGATGAGAAAAAATTTCAGGGCTTTGTGGAACAAATGCTAGATTTAATCACCCTTTGGTATCGAGATGTGCTATTATATAAAGCGACATTGAATGATAATCTTCTTTTATTTAAGGAGAATTCATATGATATACAAGAGCAGGCACAGAACTGCTCATATAACGGCTTAAACAACATTGTAGATGCAATAACTGAGACTAGAGCCAGATTAAATGCTAATGTCAATTTTGAATTGACTATTATGCTTCTTATAGAATCAATTAAGGAGAACAGTAAATGATAAAAGTTATCGGCGTACGTTTTAGAGGCGGCGGAAAAGTATATTATTTTGATCCAGACGGAGTGGAGCTTAAAAGAGAGGACGAGGTTATCGTGGAGACCGTCCGCGGAGTGGAAATCGGAACAGTTCTTTTGGTGGACAAGGAAATTTCAGATGATGAAGTTCCAGGTCCAATCAAAAAGATTATGAGAAAGGCTACTGACGAGGATAAAAAGAAAGCAGAGAAGAATATCGAAAAGGAAAAGGAAGCACTTAAGATTTGCGAAGAAAAAATCGCAAAGCGTGAGCTTGAAATGAAGCTTGTAGGTGCAGAATATACCTTTGATAACAATAAGCTTATCTTCTATTTTACAGCTGATGGTCGTATTGATTTCCGTGAGCTTGTAAAGGATCTTGCAGCAGTGTTCCACACAAGAATCGAGCTTAGACAGATTGGTGTAAGAGATGAGACTAAGCTTATGGGTGGAATAGGTATCTGTGGAAGAGAGCTTTGTTGTAAAAGCTATTTGGCAGATTTTGTGCCAGTTTCTATTAAGATGGCTAAGGAGCAGAATCTTTCGCTTAACCCTACAAAGATTTCAGGACTTTGCGGAAGACTTATGTGTTGCCTTAAGAACGAGCAGGAGACTTACGAGTACCTTAACAGCCGCCTTCCAGGAATTAATGATACAGTTACTACACCTGATGGCTTTAAGGGAACAGTTCAGTCTGTAAATGTTCTTCGTCAGACTGTTCGAGTGCTTTTCGAGGATGGAGATCTTAAAGAGGTTAAAGATTACCCTACAGACCAGCTTAAATTTAAGCCTAGAAAGCGTAAGGTACAGGTATCTAAGGAGGAGGCAAAGGAACTTGCCGACTTGGAGGATAAAGATTAATGAAAAATCTAGTTCGTGCAGATGAGCGAGTAGATGATCTTCAAATAAATGGATATAAAATTATTCAGCATCCTGACAAATTCTGTTTTGGCATGGATGCTGTCTTGTTATCATCATTTGCTAAGGTAAAAGAAGGGGAGAAAGCTCTGGATTTAGGTACTGGTACAGGAATTCTTCCAATTC
>JAFYYE010000450.1 GCA_017557715.1 Pseudobutyrivibrio sp. | reverse complement strand
TGAAGACCGTTGTTATCAACGATTACGCAAAGATTATCAAGCTTCTTTGCTGCAGCAAACATAGCAGCCTCCCAAACCTGACCTTCCTGAATCTCACCATCGCCAAGAAGTGTATATACTCTGTAGCTCTCATTTGAAA
Organism: Pseudobutyrivibrio sp.; assembly: GCA_017557715.1. GTDB lineage: Bacteria > Bacillota > Clostridia > Lachnospirales > Lachnospiraceae > Pseudobutyrivibrio. The sequence continues at coordinate 2,280 of JAFYYE010000450.1, read as the reverse complement.
GCTTAGCTGAAAGAGCCATGCCAACTGCAACAGAAATACCCTGTCCAAGTGAACCAGATGATGCATCAATACCTGGTGTGTGCTGTACACATGGATGTCCCTGAAGATGTGAACCAATGCTACGAAGTGTCTTTAAATCTTCAACTGGGAAAAATCCTCTCTGTGCAAGTGTAGAATAAAGACCTGGTGCTGTGTGTCCCTTTGAAAGAACGAATCTATCACGATCTGCCTTCTTAGGGTTCTTTGGGTCGATATTCATCTCTTCAAAATAAAGGTATGTGAATACCTCTGTTGCTGATAAAGATCCGCCTGGATGTCCAGCCTTAGCTGCATGAACACCTTCAATGATGCCTTTGCGGACTTCAATCGCTGTTTTCTTAAGCTCTTGATTTGTCATTTTTCTCCTCCTAATACTTAAATATCCAATGCCTTCAGTGGCTTTTGAATAATCTTAATATTATCGCATTTCATCTAGAGTAATTAGCATGATGTTCTTAATAGCTGATGAAATGGTGATTGCATTTTCATGAAATCCTGCATTTGAAAATACAAGATAGAACGCATCTCCCTGTCTGTGGAGCTGCTTTGTCTTTTCAATAAGCGCTTTTAATTGCGCTACCTCGATTGGCTCCTGATTGTAATAGCACTGAGCAAATATTGTGGCTGATTTTCCTTCGCATTTGCCAAGAGAAACCAAATCAAAGCCATCTGTAGTGCCGGCTTCATCATCATTTACCCACCAGTTTCCAATCTCTTCAACTGTGAATGGAAGCATATTTTTTTCGCTTCTATCAACAAGATACTCACCGCAAATCTTTATAAATACAGTCTCCATGTACTCTTCCATGGATTTCTGTACACCTTCCCATAATGCCTCTACATCCCCCGAAATATAAGCATCATAGTTTGGCACGATAAACTTGTACCAGAAAAGTGTACTGGTGTTAACGATTGAGTATCGTGTCTTTTTACGGTTTGTAATTTCTGTAATGGCTGTATCTTTTGTGCAGATACCAATAGCCATAAGGGAATTAAGATATGGAACAACCACATCCTTTGGCTTCTCAACCTCAGCAGATATCTGATTTACACGGTTGAGCCCTCTCGCCAATGTAGCCAGCATATAGTTATAATATGCAAGCTCTCTTAACTCTGTGGCCATAACCTTTTCTGGATTCAGGCCAAGGGCTATATTTCTATCTAAAAACAATCTTGTAGTAATCTCTTGTAATTTATCACTGCCTGAAATAGGAGTGATGCCATATCCCTCAAATCCTTCTAATCCAAGGAGCGCTGCAACCTTGGCAAGATTATGTGGAATACCACCTGTGATTCCATATAAAAATGCTGCTTCCTTTGGGCTGGCATCCCCGAAAAACTCGCAAGAATCATAGAATCCCAAAGGCTTAACCTCTAAATCAAGGGTTATATCATTTTTCCAAATAGCCTTCTTGCCTTTGACATATTTATCAATTAACACGAAAGCATCTGAACAAAGTATTAACTTAACTGGCAAATCCTTCCATACGCCTGTAACAGACTCATGTAGTAGCTTGTCAAAATCGGGATCCGCCTTAACAAAATTTGGATATTGATCGATAATAATGAGCTGCTTTGTGCTCTGTGCACGCTTTGCAACCTCATCGCAGAATGCTGCGGCATCAAGTGCTTCAACACCCATAAGCTGAGCTAATCGCTCAAGCTGGTGCTTGCCAGTGGTCTCGTAGGCCTCAAAAAATATAGCCCTCTTATCCTTGGCAAACTCCTGTAAAAGCGCTGTTTTGCCAACACCAATAGAACCTGATAATACTGCAACAGAAACAGTATCACCTTCGTAAAAACCATTCAATTGCTGAATTTCATTTGTTCTTCCTTTAAACATAACACCTCTCCTTTGCACTACCTGTTGGCGCGTGCAAGTCCATGGTATCACGTTTCAACTATTACTGCAATATTATCGGTTTTTTCCTCATTTAGTTTTTATTTTTTTTAACTATTTCAGAATATTATGCTTCCCTACTACCCTAGCATTATCTCTCAATTTCTCCTACAATGACTCCTCTTTTTTTACCTTTTAAGGGCGAAAAAAAGACCTGACACCTCGTGTGTCAGGCCTTTTCTCCCCGTTTAATACCCTTATTATTAACCAAATTTTTCAGTATATATTACTAATCAACTTTGTATGCGTAACCTTTTTCCTCCGCATTTGCATAGTTGATATAGCCCTTTTGTCTGTATGGATGTGCCATCCAAAGCTTGTCGGCTGTTGGCTTCCAATTT
>JAFYYE010000449.1 GCA_017557715.1 Pseudobutyrivibrio sp. | reverse complement strand
CTTCCTTTGCTACTTCTTCAGTTGTTGTCTCAGTAATTGGCTCTTGTACCTGAGCCTCCTCAGCCTTGTTACCGCAACCTACAAAAGCTGCTGAAAGTGATAATACCAATGCTAATGCTAAAAACTTATTTCTCATCTTATAATACTTCCTTTATGTGTTCTACATATAATTTCTGTACGTCTGCAATTCCGCCAAGACCATTAATCTGGCAATTAATTTCTATGAATGAACCATCAGCCTCAAACATAGACTTCCAAGAATCATCGTCGTCACCAGCCATGTCATTGTTTGCGTGGTCACCAGCAACAACCATGAGTGGTCTAAGAACTACCTTTGTATATCCAGCAGCCTTAACTGCTTCAATAATGTTCTCGCAAGATGTCTCTTCTGGCTCACCTTCTACAGTTCCGATGAATACATTCTTATAACCAAGCTTATCCATCTGTGTCTGCATCTGAGAATATGTAACCTTTGCAGTATGGCTTGTGCCATGTCCCATGAATACAAAAGCGATTCCATCTGCAGCTGCAGCATCTAATGACTCAAAACCACCTTCAAAAACAGCCTCTGCTGTAATAGCCTTTGCAACTACTTCCTTATCTGCATTGATAACTGTAGCATCTTTTCCAACTTCACCAAGAAGTGGCTCTGAAATCTTTACAGACTCAAACTTATCTGCGTATGAATCAACTGCCTCCACAAGCTCATCATACTCTGCACCATGCATAAGATGTGTAGGCTGAACAACTAAATTCTTAACGCCATTTGCAACTGCTCTATCAAGAGCCTGCTCTACATTATCAATCTTCTCATTATCACGAGCCTGAATGTGGTTAATGATAATCTGTGCTGTAAAAGCACGTCTTACTGACCAATCAGGATTAGCCTCTGCGATAGCCTTTTCGATACCGCCGATATCCTTGGCACGACTATCATTAAATGAAGTACCAAAGCTGACAACGAGAATTTCATTCTCGCCAATATCATCCTGATTTAAAGGATCGTCTTTAGATGCATCACCTGTGTCTCTTCCGAAATAATCTGGATCAGCAAACTCACCCTCAACTAATTCCTTTTCCTCATCTGTAAGAGCATCCCATGCTTCCTTTGCAGCCTTGCACTGCTCATCTGTCTCGTCTGTTCTTTCCTGAACATATATTGCATCAATTAATTTTGCTACTTCCATTGCTCTGTTTACGTTTGCATCTCCATTAGGCTCTTCAAAAACTGCATCACTGCTTTCTGTAGAATCGGCTGTTTCAGTTTTAGCCTCTTCACTAGTTCCACATGCTACAATACTAAAAGACATAGCCGCAACAAGTAAAACACTTAAAACTTTTTTCTTCATTTTTTATTATACCTCCATTTTTCAGGCGGACAAAAATCAAAAGGGTCGCATAGTGCGACCCTCAATTCCACAATTTCAGAATTAAGATTCGAAAGTCCGCAAATCATAAATTTAAGAATAGGCAGGTCTCCTGACTTCGATCATCGTCTGCATTCTCTTCCCAAGCAATACTCAGTGACATGAATACAAACTCCCTAACACAGTGACGGCTTCGCTCTGGATTCTCACCAGATTCCCTTTTCACCCATACCAACTTCGCAAATACGAAATCTATAGGCACCTAATCTTTTGAAACATATTAAATTCTATGAAAAGTTAACACATTTGACATACTATGTCAAACCTAAGAAACGTCACTCTTAATTGCAATAACTGAAACTGCAAAAGCTATATTGCCGTTAACAGGATTCTGCCCAATTCTCTTGATATACACATCCATAATAAGTCCTGCTTCTTTTGCGTCTTCAACAAGAACCCAATCCTTTCCTTCATTTGTTTGGACGGCTTGTAAAAACTGTTCTGATGGAAGAGCTTTCTGCTTAATCATTATATGACCAAGATCAGACTGTTCAACAAATCCAAGCTTCACAAGGAAATTTGCGAAAGACTTATTATAACATACGACATATAATCCATCATTTCTTAACTCTAATATTCCTGTTGGAATCTGGCCTAAAAACTCGTTTGTACTTATGCTACCATCAGCCACATCTAGCTCCATTACATTGGTTCGGGTAATGGCATCATAATAATCTACTTCCGCCTCTCTCTCAATGATATTTCCTATGTTTGCTTCAGTGATTGTATACCATTCTTCCAAAGGTATAGGTTTTGCAAAATGGAAACCCTGAAGTTTTCCCGCTCCTATTTCCCTGAGGAATTTTACCTGATCTGCAGTTTCAACGCCTTCAACAACAGTATCAATACCAAGTTTTCTTGCCATCTGAATAAGCTGAGTCATAATAACGTGATTCCTTTTGGATTCTGAAAACTCACGCATAAAACTCATATCAAACTTAATCAAATCAACATCAAACTTCTGCAATAAATTAAGAGATGAATAGCCACTTCCAAAATCATCCATCCAAACCTTAAATCCAGCTTCATGGAATCTTCTGATTTGGTCAATTACAAAACCAATCTATAATGCTGATACACTTTCCGTTATTTCTATTGTAATTTTTTCAGGTGTAATCTTCGACTGTTCTACTCTACTTTTTATTTCATCGACTATATCACACAGCTGAAAATCAAATCTTGATAAATTGATTGAAACAGGAACAATAGGATACCCCTTACTTTGTACCTCTTCCAAATCTCTTAAAACGCACTCAAGAATATATAAATCCAACTTGTGAATAAGCTTAATATCTTCTAATACATATATAAAATGCTGAGGTGGTATTAATCCTCTAACCGGATCTATCCATCTTGCCAAGGCTTCTTCATCACACACCTGACCATTTACAGCTCTTATAATCTGCTGATAGTATGGATGTATCCAGCCTTCCTCCATTGCCTTTTCAAAATTATTAATTACATACTCATAATTAGTTGCTGATGAATGTATATTCGCATCATAGTATGAGAATTTTGATACATACGCCCCCTTTTCCTTATCGCTGGCCATCTTAGCTCTATCGAATGCGGTTGATGCAGAAATCTCCTCAAATGCATCAGAATAAATGCCTACATGGACAGGAACAGTTCTTCCTTCGTTGGCATGCTTCATGTCCTCGAACAGGTTCTTAAGAATATCTTCCAGGCCTTCCGTTTTCGTATAAACAGCGAAATGATCCGAGCCCATTCGACCACAATTTTCATTTGTAAAATATTTTTTGAGAATAATAGAGGTTGCGATTAAAAGATTATCTCCCTCCTGTAAACCATACTTTTCATTAAAGTATTTCATGCCTGTAAGGTCAAAAAATACCATTGCTGGAGCGTAACCCTCTTTGCGGTATCTTCTACCTCCCGCCTCTGCAAGCTGGAGAAAATAAGACATGTTAGGCAAGCCTGTCAGAGTATCATAGAAATTATCTCTAATCAGACTTTCCTTTGTCATGATATCATTGAAATTTGAAGCAAGCTTTTCAGTTAATGGATTACCATTAGCTGAAAAGCCCTCCACCATGTAAATGGTTGATGAAAGCATAACACCATTAGGTGTAAAGAAATGCTCTCCATGGGCATGGATAATCACATAATCATTTGTATACTGGGAAAAAGTACGATACACACAATCGTAGTTATCTCCGCCAGAAGCAAACTTTATAGAAGCATCTGCCACTCTAGCCACATCGTCAGGATGAGTATCCCTGTACATATCGTTATCAAAAAGCTCTATTATAGCCTCTCTATGCTTCCCCATCAGCTTACACATTCCATTGGTAACAAGCACTGTATATACTCGTTTATCAATAAATTGGTAGATGACCATTGGAATGTTTAATCTTTCAAGAACTTCTCTCTCTACATCACTAAACTCATATTTTTCCATCTACTTCTCCTTAAAAGGAAATTGCTTGCGCACAATTCATCCATTGAAATATAGTATAAAAAAAAATAATGAATTAACTGTTAAAAAAAACAATTAATACATTATTTTTTATAATTATTTTATATGGAATTGTTCTCTAAGCTCCTGGGCTTTGCGCTCCACTTCCTGAATAAATTCTCTAGAAGATATAAGGCGTGCTCCCGCGCCACGAATAATGACCTGTTCCAAGCCATCAGATGTGACCACGGATATATCATATTTCTTACCATGTTCATGGGTGAATCTTTCTATATAGGCATCTGCAGTCTGAGCTTCTGCCGTAAATACCTGATGAATATTTAAGTAATCCGAAGCAGTCACCTCGTGCCCATTTACTCTATAAGCATCAAAGACAGCTATCACATTATAGTCTGTCATGGCCTTATAATTACTTAATATATCAAGAAGCTTTCCTCGTGCACCGTCTAGATTAACATCCAAAACAGCCTTCAACTCCGGCCATGCATAAATCAAATTATAGCCATCCACAAGAAGATATTTTTCTTTTGCCTTTATTTCCTTTGGCGCCTTGTAAACGTAATCTGAGTCAACTCTTCGTGGGCTTTTTGAATCGCCATAATGCCACCCTTTTTTCGGATTCTTTCCATGATTACTATGAGTGGCCTGATAAAGAATCTTATCAATTTCATCTGGATCAAGCCACTCATCCACTGTATGATTCATTCGCTTTGTGGCAATTTTTTCAGGCTCTATTTCCTTTTTCTCAGATATACAAGGAACATGACATCTATCTTTTACCTCATCCCAAGGCACAATAACAGCCGCTCCATGAGAGCAAAATACTGAGGCAGATGGATTTTCAATATCCGCGTCTGGATTGTAGCCATACATTTCAAGTACCTGGCTTTCATTATGACATTTTCTGTATCCTGCAAAAGTAAGTGCCAGCTGTCCCTCACCTTTTGTGTAAGTAATTAACTTGGAATGATAATTAATAATCTCAGATGCAGGAGCAAAACCTGTAAGCTTTGACATTCCGTTATAATCCTCAGGCACATCAAAGGTTCCAGACATTGTTTCAATATCTGTCATAGCTCTTCCTACCTGGTCAGCTGGAACTATAAGCTCAAATCTATAGTATGGCTCCAATATATCCGTACCAGCTTCCATTAGTCCCTGCCTGATTGCACGATAAGTAGCCTCGCGGAAATCTCCACCTTCTGTATGCTTTATGTGTGCTCTGCCGCCTACAATTGTATATTTAACATCTGTTAATGGTGCTCCAATTGCAGTTCCCAGATGCTCTTTTTCTAATATATGAGTTTCGATAAGCCTCTGCCAATTAAGAGCCAAATCATCTGTGCTAACATCAGCTTCAACCTGTATTCCGCTTCCAGCTTCTAATGGCTCTATTAAAACATGAGCTTCTGCATAATGGCGAAGTGGTTCAAAATGTCCTACGCCTTCCACAGCTTTTGAGATGGTCTCCTTATATAAAACTCCTGATTCTTCAAAATTAACATCATAACCCAGCTCTCTTTTGATTTTAGCTGTAAGTATTTCAGTCTGAACTTCACCCATAAGATTTACTTTTATTTCTTCCTGATGAGTGTCCCAGCTAACATTAAGGGAAGGATCTTCCTCATTAAGTGCTAAGAGTCTTGGATAGGCAAGCTTCGGAACAGTTCCATCTGTAAATGTAAGCTTATATTGTAAAACCGGCCTTAAAGAAAGCTCTATTCTATTTTCCTGATTGCCAAGACCCTGTCCGGCAAATGTATCTCTTGGCCCAACTATGGCCACAACATCTCCTGCCTTGGCTTCATCCACCTGCTGATATTTTAATCCTGAATATATGCGAAGCTCATTTATCTTCTCGCCATTTGAAAGTACATCCTTTACCTTGATTGTTCCCCCAGTTATTTTTGTGAAGGTAAGTCTGGAATCTCTCCCAAGACTTTCAATCTTGTAAATCCTTCCTCCGAAATCAGATTCTGGCCTTCTTTTTGATGATAATAAAGTCATCAAATCCATCAACTCAAGCACACCATTATTATTTATCGCCGAACCAGAAAATACGGGAAACACCTTTCTGTCTACCACAAGAGAGCATATTGTATCCTCACTTAAATCTTCAGAATTAAGGAATTCCTCCATAGCTCTTTCATCCTCCATGGCAATGGATTCCTTATCAAGAATACTAATGCATTTATCAGAAAGTTCTTCCTGTAAACCTTGAATTACAGATGATAAATCAGCTGTATCAATATCCATTTTATTAACAAAAATCAAGGTTGGAATATTGTTTTCCTCGAGAAGTCGAAAGATAGTCCTAGTGTGAGACTGAACTCCATCGGTACCAGAAATCAAAAGAATCGCATAATCAAGTGCCCAGATTGCCCTCTCAGCTTCGGTGGCAAAATCCACATGACCAGGCGTATCAAGTAAAGTCATACTTTCACCTTTATAATCAAAAACTGCAGGCTTTGAAAAGATAGTAATTCCCCTATCCTTTTCCTGAGAATCCGTATCTAAAAAAGCGTCACCATGGTCTACTCGACCAATAGACGCTATTTGACCGGCATTATATAGAATTGCTTCAGACAATGTGGTTTTTCCCGCATCCACATGTGCCATTATTCCCCAAACCGTTTTCATAAACATCTCATCCGCGTGTATTAATTATAACCGCGGAATCCCTTTCCTATAATTTCGCTGGAATTTGTAATTGCAATAAACGCAGAAGGCTGATTTCTTCTGATGAAATTCTTTAATTCCACCGCCTGCTGTCTCTTAAGGATTGTGAGAATAACAGTCTTTTCCTGATGACCATATGCTCCCTCTGCCTTGTAGACAGTAGCACCTTTGCCTAAATCGTTCATGATATAATTAACGATTGGCTCTGGGTCATTACAAATAATAGTGAAATACTTAGCTAGATTAATATTTTCGATTGTCTCATCCACAACAAGTGACTTTGCAAGTAGACCAACAAGTGAGAAGAGACCTGTCTGAATATTGAAAACAAGGCACGCACTGATAACTATTAATACATCTGACATAAAAAGTGCTGTACCAATATCTACCTTTGTATATTTCTTTAAAATCATGGCCACAATATCAGTTCCACCTGATGATGCACCAAGATTAAAAAATACTGCTGAGGCAAATGCTGGAAGCGCAATTGCAAACATAAGCTCCAAAACTGGCTGATCTGTAAGTGGTCCATCCATAGGATGAACCTTTTCTAATATGCTAGGGCCAAAGGAAACCAACAGTGTAATGTAGGTAGTCTTTACACCAAACTTCTTTCCGAAAACTAAAAATCCTAACACCAAAAGGAAAAGATTAATAATTAAGTTGATATTACCAGGTGTTCTAGGTAATAACTCCGCCAATACAATAGAAAGACCACTGACGCCACCAAAAGAAAAATGATTTGGAAATTTAAAGAAATAGATTCCTGTTACCATTACAGCAGCAGCTATGGTAAACATAACAAATTCATAAATATCCTGTTTATGCTTGTAAATTCTATGTATCATAATAAACGTAGTCCCTTCGGATAATGATTTTTAATTTGGCCTTTTACAGCCTTCCCCCATCCAATTGAATAACCATCAACAGTAATTAATGTCCAACCATCTTCCACATCAGCCATCTCAGACTGACCTCTTAGATAATCTTGTATTTCATTGCTATCTGACGATAAATTAAAACTATTTTTAACTTCATCTTTTTTAAGAGCCAAAGCAAGTGCATGGCTAGGCTCAAAGCGATTCTTCTTAAGTGTGCCAAGGAAAAGACCGCCTCTCAAGACATGAAGTCCTGTGAAATCAGGGCAGGCATCTGGAAGGCAGTAAAGTAAATCATTTAATAGCAATAAGTTTTCATCAAATACATTAACTAATGATTCTTTTGAAAATGTTAAATAGTCATTTAATATTTTCTTATTTAACTTATCACATCTGTAAGTATCTCTGGCTCCCCTGCACTCTTTTCCTCTTCCATCATCTGCCTTTTCAAGAAGTGCAGCATAATGTCCTTCACCTTTTACCTCGTGAGGCCACAACCGACGTTCTTCTACTAGAGACATATCTGGATGACGGGATATGAATGCTTCGATTGCCTCCTCATCCTCAAGACGAGCGAAGGTGCATGTACTGTAGCACATTCTTCCTCCTGGGATAAGCATTTCGTATGCCCTATCAAGAATCTCTCCCTGACGCTCCGCACACATTTTAACAGAATCTAGTGACCATTCTGTGCATGCGTCATGGTTTTTTCTAAACATACCCTCACCTGAGCATGGTGCATCTACCATTATCTTGTCAAAGTACTCTGGAAATTGCTCAGCTAACTTATCTGGATATTCTGAGGTAACTATGCAGTTTCTAATCCCAAGACGTTCAACATTCTCAGATAGAATTTTTGCTCTGTTTTTCATTGGCTCGTTAGAGACAAGTATACCTTTACCATTTAAATATCCGGCGATTTGTGTAGATTTACCACCTGGTGCAGAACATAAATCCAGACAGAAATCCCCTGGCTCAGGAGAAAGCATCTCCACTGGAAGCTGCGCAGAAGCATCCTGAATATAATAAACTCCTGCAGCATGATAAGGATGAAGACCTGGTCTTGCATCATCATCGTAATAGTATCCGTTAGCGCTCCAGTCCACCTTTCCCGTCAGCATTGAAGACATTTTATCCACTGCCGCTGAGTCTGCTTTTATAGGATTAAATCGAAGTGCAGATATTTTGTTTTCCTCGTAAGAACGCAAAAACGCATGGAAGTCAGGACCTAAGTCCTGCTCCATGCGATTAATAAAATCAATTGGTAAAAATGATGTGTCAGCCATTACATACGCTCCGGTGCTTTGAAACCAAGAAGGTCGATAGACTTCTCAAGTACTCCACGAGTAAGTGTAAGTAACTTTAAGTAGCTAGCCTTGACTGCTTCATCCTCCTCAGCCAATATTTTTGTATCATGATAAAATCTGTTGAATGCATTTGCTAAATCGTAGATGTATGCACATACCTTGTGAGGAGCCATATCTTCATAAGCTGAAGAAAGTGCAGCCATGAACTTTGTAAG
>JAFYYE010000448.1 GCA_017557715.1 Pseudobutyrivibrio sp. | reverse complement strand
CTTGATTATCTTCATAAGCCCTAGCTAAATACTTATCTTTTCTTTCTAATAAAACCTCTCTTTTTAGAGAAAGCCATTTCTTTCTAGCTAGCTTTACTGCTATTTCTTTTTCTTTCCTTGATAGATATTTCTTTCTATTATTCTCTAAAACAAACCATCTATATGATCCGTTGTTGTCATAAATTTTTATTTCACCTTCTGGCAGTGATGCTATCTCAATATCAATCTCTTTTATCTCTTTATTTATAGACTCAAGCTTAAAAACATAGTAGTTATCTATATTTGATTCCTCCTTACAAACTAAATTTTAAAAATAAATGGAAAACGAAATGAAAATTTCAAAAGATTATATAGATGTGGATGAGAATATCACATCAAACTAAATCCGTCAACAAATAATTACTTCTTTGATGGCATCTTTTTATTTTCATAAACAGTAATAAATAGTAATATGAAATTGAAAACGGTAATAAATAGTAATACGAAATTTTTAAACAGTAATAAGTAATTGATACAATAGGAGAATTTCAATGAGAAAGAAAGAGCTTGCGCTCATAGTTATAGAAAGACTAAAAAAGGAATATCCATATAGCGACTGCACATTAGATTATGATGATGCCTGGAAGCTTTTAGTATCTGTAAGACTGGCAGCTCAGTGCACAGATGCCAGAGTGAATGAGATTGTTCCTTTGTTATATGAAAAGTTTCCTACTATCCAGGCGATAGCAGATGCAGATGTAGCTGATGTGGAGGCCATCGTTCGTCCATGCGGACTTGGAAAATCAAAGGCAAAGGATATAGTGGCGTGCATGAAAATGCTAAGAGATGTGTACGACTGCAAGGTTCCTGATACTATGGAGGATTTACTGAAGCTTCCTGGTGTCGGTAGAAAATCTGCGAACCTGATACTGGGCGATGTATACGGTAAGCCGGCCATCGTGACTGATACTCACGCAATCCGTCTCTCAAACCGAATAGGCCTGGTTGACAATATAAAAGATCCAACCAAAGTGGAAATGGCTCTTCGCAAAATAATACCACCAGAGGAAGGCAATGAGCTTTGCCATCGACTGGTGGATCATGGTCGTGCTGTATGTACCGCCCGCACAGCACCTTACTGTGATAAATGCTGCCTGGCAGATGTATGTAAGAAGAGGATATAGAAGGCTATACTATAGCCTCTTCTATCTCTGGACATTGGTATAGTGTTTCTGGCGCAATGTCCAAACAATCTTCCTCTCCATTTACCCCTATATCCCATGATAAGGTATCATTCATTATTTTACATTTTTCTTTAAAGGTTTTAATATCATTAATCTTCTTAAATAACCCCTTTGAAAGATTGGGCTTTGCATCATAACATGTTATTTTTCCATCAGCAAAGTAAACCCAAACTGTAAAATCATCTTGTGGAACTACTTGAATAATTTCATATGTCATCATCATTACCTCAGAGGTTCTATTTTTTCTAGTTCTTCCATCATCTTAGCAAGTTCCCAATCAGTTAGCAATTCATCCCTTCTCATTATAGCCCAGGCTAAATTTATTAAACATTTTTAATCTTTTTTGCATCAATATCTTTCATTGTTGCGCCATTGATAAATTGTTCTTTTTCAGCATCAGTCAATTCTGGAACAGATTTACCAATTGAACGCGCATACTGAATCAAGCCCCTATAATCAATGTCAAATATAGGAATATCACTAATCTTATAAGGCCTAGATTTTGTCGTTGGTTCACTCATAATCATAATTCCCCAAAATTCTCACAAATATTTTTATTTCACTGGCACGCAGTGCTTATCATTGATGTCGCAAACCTTCTGGACGCGGCGACGATATTTCTCTTCCATGAGAGGGTCTGTATTGAGCCAAGTCTTAACAACTTCCATAGCCATAAGACCGCCGATAATTTTAGCGCCGAGGCAGAGGATGTTTGAATCTGTGTGCTGGCGGGCAAGTGTAGCACAGAGTGGGTCTTGGCACACTGCAGCATAGCAGCCGTTAATTTTATTTGCTATGAGAGCACTTCCATATCCAACGCCGTCACAGAAAATACCTCTGTCACATTCGCCCTTTGCCACTGCAAGGGATGCTGGATATACAAAATCTGAAAGGTCGCAGCTTTCTCCATCATAGGTTCCAAAATCTACTACCTCATATCCATTGCTCTCTAAGTAAGCTTTTATTTCATTTTTCATGTCAGTTCCTGCATGATCATTTGCCATTGCTATTTTCATATAGAATTACCTCCTAAAATATAATCTACGTCTACGATAACACATATCTGTGAACACTTAATAGATTTTTTAGAATTTATTCATTGCTTTTCCCGCTATTTTTTGACATATTTAACTTATAAGGGTGCAGGTTGCACCTACAGGAGGACATATGAAAAAATTTAAAGACCAACCATGGTATTCTCTTACAGTTTCTATCTGCATAGGAGTAATCCTTTTTGTAATACTAATCCGCATCAATTCTGTTTTAAACGGAATTGGTACTTTTTTGAGTTTCTTTTCCACAGTATTCTTTGGTGCAGTGATTGCTTATATCATCAATCCACTGGCAATGCTCTACAGAAATAAGCTTTTCGGAAAACTGAAGAATGAAAAAATACGAGCTGCTCTTGGAAATGCGCTGGCGTTTCTTTCAGTTATCGTGTTCTTAGTGTTCATAGGCGTAATGGTGATTCCACAGCTTATAGATAGCGTAAAAATCTTTGCAAAGAATTTTAATGGCTATGTAGATGGACTTCAAAAAACTCTCGCAGCTATCGGTGTTTCAAATTCCACTTTGGATTTGAGCAGTTTTGTAAATTCATCAACTGATTTACTTAATAATATAAAAACACTTGCATCTAAAAATATGGACACAATCATGTCCACCACAGCTGACTTTGGAAAGTCTGTTGGTCAGGCTTTTATATCGTTCCTGCTTTCCATATACTTCCTTGCTGAAAAAGATAAGCTTAAATCAGGTGGCCGACGATTCTTAAAGGCTTTATTTAAAGGTCAATTCGATAAGGTGGAATATGTAATCAAGCAAAGTGATAAGATTCTTAACTGCTACATAGTTTACAATCTCATTGATGCCATGATAATTGGTATCGTAAATGCGATATTCATGACTATAGTCGGATTGCCATACATAGGTCTCATTTCGGTGCTAGTTGCAGTATTTAATATCATCCCTACATTTGGACCTGCAATTGGTGCTGTAATCGGTGGCTTCTTACTTTTACTTGTTGAGCCATGGTATGCTGTTGCATTTTTGATTTTCACTGCTGTACTTCAGACTTTAGATGGCTATGTTATTAAGCCAAAGCTTTTTGGAGATTCTCTGGGTGTATCCGGTCTTTGGATACTTATTGGAGTTGTGGCTGGTGGAAAGATGTTTGGTGTTATTGGAATCTTACTTGCAATCCCTATGGTTGCAATTTTAGATATGCTTTATCACAAGTTTTTACTACCATTTCTTGAAGAGAAAAACGAAAAAGATGATGTTGTTTAACCGCTGCATTAATGCTATGATGAATCCAATTATTTAGATTTAGGAGAAATAATATTATGAAAGCTTATTTTGCAGGCGGTTGTTTTTGGTGCGTCACACCAATCTATAAGATTTACGGTGTTGACAAGGTTGTTTGTGGATATTCAGGTGGCGATGAAATCAATCCTACCTACGAAGATGTAAAGGCTCAAAAGACAGGCCATCGTGAAACTATTGCGTTAGAGTATGATTCTAGCAACGTTTCTTACGACAAGCTTCTTGATATCTATCTTGCAAATGTTGATCCTTTTGATGGTGAAGGCCAATTTATCGATAAGGGCTTCTCTTACACTTTAGCTATCTATTATCAGAATGAGGAAGAGCTAAAGATAGCACAAAATAAAATTGCTGAGCTTGAAGCCGCAGAAGGTAAAAAAGCACAGATTGCCCTCGAGCCTTTCAAATCATTCTATGAGGCAGAGGAAGAACATCAGGATTATTATTTGAAAAATCCTGATGCATTTGAAAAAGAGTTAAAAGAAAGTGGAAGGGTCAAATAACCCTTCCACTTTACATTTATAACCCAATGCCCTTACTTTCCCAAAAAAGCTCAGCCTCTAATAAGGCTGAGCTAAGAGAATATAATGAAGAAAATAGACTACTTTGTAGCTGTTTTCTTATTATTGAGGATTTCGAATACTACGGCGCCGAGAAGAACGACACCCTTAACAACCTTCTGCCAGTTAGCATCGATACCCATAAGGGACATACCAAGGTTGATAACACCGATAAGTGTAGCACCTACAATCATTCCAAATACTGTACCGCTACCACCGTATGCAGATACGCCACCAACTACGCAAGCTGAAATTGCATCCATCTCGTAGTTTGTACCAGCTGTAGAGTTTGCAGCCTGGAAACGAGCCATTGTAAGGAATGCAGATACAACTGTAAGTACAGCCATGTTGAGGTATGCGATAAACATGATACGCTTTGTATCGATACCAGAAAGTCTTGTTGCTTCAGCGTTACCACCGATTGTGTAGAAGTAACGTCCGATATCTGTCTTAGAAGTAATAAAGTTATAAATAAGTACAATTACCGCTACCCAGATAAGTGAGAATGGGACACCACCAGCAAGTGCGAACTTGTATCCGAAGAGCATGATTACGAAGCAGATAAGAACCGACTTAACGATAACCTTTGCAAGGCTGTCAGCTTCATAACCCTTCTTAAGCTTTGTTGCACGCTCTCTGAAGAGAAGGAATACAACAATAACTGATGCAACAAGTGCAATTACAATACTTGTCATATTGTACTGAACGCCACCGATTCTTGGACCACCGAAAAGATCATTCATCTTTCCTGAGAAAAGTCCACAGAAATCAGCTGGAAGTGGGCTGATGTTTGAATTACCATCAAGAAGTGCAACGCCCCATCCACGAAGTGCAAGGAAACCTGCAAGTGTTGCAATCCATGGTGGAATATTGATGTACGCAATTACGTATCCAAGAATAGCACCATAAATAACACCAACAAGAAGCATTACTAAAATTCCAACAGGTGTTGAAGCCCCAGCATTTACCATAACTTTTGCTCCGATAACACCTACTAAACAAACAAATGAACCACAGGAAAGATCGATATTACCACCTGTTAACATACACATAAGCATACCAGTTGCAAGAACGTAAACATATGCATTCTGTGTAATAAGTGCATTGAACTGGCTAGGCATTAACATTGTGCCGTGTGTTGTAGCATTAAAGAAGAGAACAACGAGAACCAGTACAATGAGCATTGTGTTTTCTTTTACTATCTTTAAAATTTTGTCTTTCACCTTTCGCTCCTCCCTTCTTACTTCTTCTCTCTCTTAGACATAACGTCAAAGATGACCGCTGCGAGAAGTACAAGGCCTTTTACAACCTTCTGATAGTTGGCATCAACGCCCATGATTAACATACCCTGGTTGATGACACCCATTAAAAGAGCACCGACAATTGCTCCGAATACGGAACCAGTTCCGCCGTATGCAGAAGCACCACCGATGAAGCAAGCTCCGATTGCATCCATCTCGTAGAACTGACCGTATGTAGGCTGAGCTGATGCTGCACGAGCTACTGTAAGGATACCAGCAAATGCTGCAAGTAATCCCATATTTGTATATGCGAAGAAGTAAACCTTCTTTGTATTGATACCAGAAAGCTGTGTAGCCTTCTCGTTACCACCTACTGCATATAAGTAACGACCGATTGTAGTCTTTGTTGTGATGTAATTGTAAACAAGTACAATAAGGATAATCCAAAGAAGTGCTGAAGGAATTCCCTTATAACCTGCAAGCTTATATGAAAGATATAAAATAACTGCTGAGATAATTACAAGCTTTGCATAGAAACCAGCTGCGCTTGTTGTCTCATAGCCCTTACGTGAAGCTGAAATTCTCTTTCTAAGTGAAAGGATTACAAATACTGCAACGGCAATAATGCCTGCCAAGATACATGTAATATTAAGATTTTCACCATGGAAGAAATCTGGAATATAGCAATCTGCGCCACCACCAAAAACATTAAGGAATGTTGTGTTTGAAATAGCTACCGCATATCCGTTAAGAACTACATTTGAAAGTCCACGGAAGGCATACATACCAGCAAGTGTCGCGATGAATGGAGGAACATTTATATAAGCTACCCAGAAGGCCTGCCATGCGCCTACAAGCAAACCAACAAGAAGCATTACAATAACTGCAACCCAAACATTTACCTTTTTGTCCATGAGCATTGCTCCGATACCACCAACGAAGCAAACTACTGAACCAACGGAAAGATCGATGTTACCACCGGTCAAAATACAAAGTAACATACCTGTTCCAAGAACGAATACATAAGCGTTCTGAGAAAGAAGGTTGTTTACGTTCTGAGAAAGAAGGATTGTTCCATCTGTTCCCACGTAGAATATTCCAATAATGATCACCAGGGCGATTACCATGGTGTACTTTTTTAATACATTTCCAATATTATTTGAAACCATGTTCTTCTCCCTTCTAATTCTTTAAGATGCAAGACATAATGCTTTCCTGAGAAGCTTCAGAACCAAGCATTTCTCCAACCATCTTGCCTTCATTCATAACATAAATTCTATCTGACATACCAAGAACCTCTGGAAGCTCTGAAGAAATCATGATTACTGATTTTCCAGCTGCTACAAGGTCATTGATGATGCAATAAATCTCGTACTTAGCACCAACGTCGATACCTCTTGTTGGCTCGTCAAGAATAAGTACATCTGGATTTGCAAACATCCACTTAGCAAGAAGAACCTTCTGCTGGTTACCACCTGAAAGGTTACCAACATTCTGCTCTACTGTAGGACACTTTGTCTTAAGCTTATCTCTGTAATCCTCAGCAACCTGATATTCCTTATCCTGATCGATTACTCGCTTAGAGCAAATCTCTGAAAGATTTGAAAGAGTTGTATTAATCTTGATAGGATTTGTAAGAACAAGTCCGTTACCCTTTCTATCCTCAGTAACATAAGCTATTTTGTGCTTGATAGCGTCCTTAATATTCTTAAGGTGAACTTCTTCTCCATTTAAGAAGAGCTGACCAGAGATATTTGTTCCATAAGCCTTACCAAAAATACTCATAGCAAGCTCTGTACGGCCAGCACCCATAAGTCCTGCAATACCAACTACCTCGCCCTTGCGAACGTTCATTGATACGCCGTCTACTACCTTACGCTCTGCGAACTGTGGATGATAAACTGTCCAGTCCTTAACTTCCATGGCAACGTCGCCAATCTTAACATCATGACGCTTAGGGAAACGGTCTGTCATTTCACGACCAACCATACCCTTGATGATTCTGTCTTCAGAGATATCATCCTTCTCCTTATCAAGTGTTTCAATTGTAGAACCATCACGAATAACAGTGATTTTATCTGCTACATAAGAAACTTCGTTAAGCTTGTGGGAAATGATGATTGATGTCATTCCCTGCTTTTTGAATTCAAGAAGTAAATCAAGAAGTGCCCTTGAATCTGTCTCGTTAAGAGATGATGTAGGCTCATCAAGAATAAGTAACTTGGCGTGCTTAGCAAGAGCTTTTGCAATTTCAACAAGCTGCTGCTTACCAACACCGATGTCTTTTATAAGTATACGGCTGCTTTCTGAAAGACCTACCATCTTCAGATACTTATCAGCCTCTGCATAAGTCTTGTCCCAATCAATAGCTGCTTTCTTTCCCTGCTCATTTCCAAGGAACATGTTCTCACCAATTGACATGTAAGGAATAAGGGCTAATTCCTGATGGATAATTACGATTCCCTTTTCCTCTGAGTCCTTAATTTTCTGGAACTTACATACTTCCCCATTGTAGACGATATCGCCTGTGTAAGAACCAAATGGATAAATACCACTTAATACGTTCATAAGTGTAGATTTTCCAGCACCATTCTCACCAACAAGAGCGTGAATTTCGCCTTCCTCTACCTTAAGATTAACGTTATCAAGGGCCTTTACTCCTGGGAACTCTTTGGTGATGTTTACCATCTCAAGTATTGTTTTTCCCACTTGTGTTTCCTCCCTTTTTTAAAACTAACAGAATAACTAAATGTTTATTCTCTTCAAAATATTCTCTCTTTAACCTTTAAATAAGGGCGAGCTAGGCTCGCCCTATAAATTTAATTGTTGTTTCAGCTGGTTCCAGCTGAAAAACAAATGCTTTTACTGAAGCTGATCTTCTGTGTAATATCCAGAGTCGATAAGGAGCTCCTTGTAGTTGTCCTTGTCAGCGAATACTGGCTCGCAAAGGAATGAAGGAATAACGCCTGTACCGTTGTCATATGTCTTCTCATCGTTAACATCAACTGTCTCACCCTTAAGGATCTGACCTACCATCTTAACAACCTGTGAAGCAAGTGTACGTGTATCCTTGAATACTGACATAGACTGCTTTCCAGCGATCATGTTCTTTGTATTCTCGATATCACAATCCTGACCTGTGATGATTGGATACTCACCCTTGTAGTTAGCTGCAAGTGCGTTCTCAACACCAAGTGCTGTAGAGTCGTTTGAGCAGAGGCAGATGTTAAGGTCATCGTTAGCAAACTTAGAAGAAAGGATATTCTCCATACGTGACTGAGCTGTCTCTGTAGCCCATGCTGGTGTAGCTACGTCTGCGAACTCAACCTGACCAGACTTAACTTCGATTGTTCCTTTTTCAATGTATGGCTTAAGAAGGTCCATAGCACCGTTGTAGAAGAAACCAGCGTTGTTATCACCTGGATCACCAGCTGTGATTTCCATTGTGAATGTTTCTGATGTGTTCTCAAGATCAAGCTGATCAATGATGTACTGACCCTGAACCTGACCTACTTTGTAGTTATCAAATGTAGCATAGTAAGAAACTGCATCTGAGTTCATGATAAGACGGTCATAAGCGATAACTGGAATGTTCTGAGCTGCTGCCATATCCATAGCCTCACCAAGTGAAGAACCCTCGATAGCTGCGATAACAAGTACGTTGCAACCAGAGTTGATCATGTTCTCAATCTGAGAAACCTGTGTCTGAACATCATTTGAAGCGTACTGAAGGTCAACTTCGTATCCAGCTGCCTCAAGCTCCTTCTGCATGTTAGCACCATCCTGGTTCCATCTCTGAAGATCCTTTGTAGGCATTGCTACACCAACCTTAGCACCTTCTGCAGGAGCTGCTGTCTCTGTTGCCTCACCTTCAGCTGCTGGAGCTGTGTCTGTTGTCTCTGTGCTTGTACCACAGCCTACGAACATTGAAGCTGCCATAGCACCTGTCAAAAGTACACTTAATAATTTCTTTTTCATTTCCTAAAAAACCTCCCTTTCATTTTAGGTTTGATATTTTGAAAACCTTAGTGGTTTTCCGTTCTGAAAATACTTTATCAAATAAGCCTCTTAAAATGGTTGTCACTTTCTTCACATTTTTGTCTAAATCGTATATACGAAAAAAACAGGGTTAGCACTTTTTTGTGCTAGCCCTGTTTCAAAATTACAAGAATATGCTATTTATATTAGATTAGTTCTTGAAGAACTTCATATCTTCATTTAACTGCTCTGCAATACTCTTAAGGTGTGATGCAGACTCAGCAAGTGTAGTAACTGTTGCTGAAAGTTCCTCAACAGATGCACCTGTTGTCTCTGTAGATGCTGCATTTTCCTCTGAAATAGCAGAAAGTGAAGACATTGCATTTGCTACAACTGTGTTTGAAGATACACATGTATCAGCCTCTCCAGAAATCTTAGTTACGCTAGTAACTGTCTCTTCGATATCCTGAAGCATTCCCTCTACGGCTACAAGTGTCTCACCAAGAGCCTTCTGCTGCTCCTCATTACCAGTCATAACCTGTGCTGCTGCATTAACAGCCTGCTCAGCCTCAGCTAAAAGCTCATCCATTAAAACTCTGATTTCTGAAGCAAGGTTTTCAGAATCATCTGCAAGCTTTCTAATCTCCTCTGCTACTACAGCGAAGCCCTTACCAGCCTCACCAGCTCTTGCTGCCTCAATTGAAGCGTTAAGAGAAAGAAGGTTTGTCTGAGCTGCGATACCTGAAATACCCTCTACACGCTCATTAATATTTGCTACTGCATTCTGTGTTGAAGAAATCTTTGTAGAAATCTCCTCAATCTTTGTTGTCATCTCTGCACTTGTAGATTGAAGTGTAGAAAGAGAGTTGCTTGATGCCTCTGATGCTGACTTCATTCTGTTTGCAAGATTTGACATATCTGTTGTTGATGCCTGAACGCTATCAACTGCATTTGTGATCTGATTTGTATTCTCAGCTGCTGACTGAATCTCCTCAGCCTGCTCTGCTGCACCGCTGGCAATCTGCTGAACTGCCTCTGCTACAGAATCTGTAGTAGCTGCAATCTGATCTGCCATGCTTGATAACTCGTCTGAAGACTCTCCAACTG
>JAFYYE010000447.1 GCA_017557715.1 Pseudobutyrivibrio sp. | reverse complement strand
CCTCTGATTCATATTCAGACAGTAGATGACCTTCCTCTACAAACCTAGAAATCTCATCTGCATCTAGACCATCTTTACATCTAATAGCTCCCGATACATCGGATAATCCAACAATTACAGCACCTCTATGAAATGCAATACGTGCAGTGTTGGCACCTACATTACCAAATCCCTGTATCACAATTTTAGTACCTTCTAGCTTTTCTCCATGCTCAGCAAGAATAAGCTTTGTACTAATTACCACTCCTCTACCTGTAGCAGAAGGTCTTCCCTTTGAACCTCCCAACTCAAGAGGCTTTCCAGTACATACACCAGGACATGGTTTTCCATTTAACATGCTATATGTATCAAGCACCCATGCCATTGTCTGGGCGTTAGTGTTAACATCTGGAGCTGGGATGTCCTTATCTGGTCCAATAATTGATTCAATCGCAAAAGTATATCTTCTAGTAAGTCGCATGAGTTCGGATTTTGAAAGTTTACTTGGATCAACTGTAATACCGCCCTTTGCTCCACCATATGGAATATTAACTACTGCACATTTAAGTGACATCCATGTTGCAAGAGCCTTTACCTCATTCAAATCTGTGTTCTGATGAAATCTTATACCACCTTTAAAAGGCCCACGGATATTTGAATGCTGTACTCTATATCCCTCAAACACCTTAACCGAACCATCATCCATTCTAATAGGCAGATAGACCTTCAATTCTCTCTGAGGGTTCCTAATCATCTCATACATGTCAGTTGACAAGCCACCTAGCTCTACAGCTTCATCCATTACCTTGAGTACGTTCTCGTATGGATTATACAAGTTTTCCATATGTAATTATCCTCCTGAAGTTTTTCTTTAAAACTTCCAGCGCTGGAGAGTTCTTTTCAACGCCACGGAGTATATTACTAACTTTTTCTATTTGCAATACTTCACGAACCAAACCAAGTATGCTTGGAAAAATCAAGGGTGCGACTTGATTTAGTTGTTAAATAGGTGGTATTAGGTTGATTTTTTCAACCTTCAAAGTTGCCCCAAGGCATCCTTATAAGAAAATTCTGTATCCCTGAGGAACCATCTCAAACGATTATTTCAGATCCATAGCCACTAGGATTCTTACAAAAAAAATGTAACTGATTAAATTGTTGTATATACTTAGGTGACCCCACAGGTGTTCCCTAAGGAAAAAGCAGTGCTAGAATCCCTTTTCTATCAGTATTTTAAGATAAGGAATGCGATTCGAGTCCCGTCTCGCGCTCTTTTTATTTGGCTCAGAAATGTTGAGAAATCAATATTTCTGAGCTTTTTTGTTGCCATTTAATCATTTTGAAAATGGGTACAATCGGGGTACATTCTATTATTGAATCCAATTGCTCGGACACCATATAGGCTCGGGAGACTACCACCCTGTCATAGGTACTTTAAAAGGGGACCTAGCCTTCCATCTCTTCTAACTTCTTTGCAAACAGCTCCTGGAACTCCTCATTCTCTTTCATCATTATCTTCTGATATTCAGCCAACTGCGCCCTGCTAAGTTCATCACTAGACAGCCACTTCAACTTGGAATTAGCCTTTTCTGTTTTGATAACCACCTGCACATACTCAGGACCTATCATAAGTAGCTGCATGGATTCATTTTTATCTAAATAACCACTAGTCGTGATTCCCAAAGTATCATATATAATGTCATTAGCTATAGGCCCCACTATAACATCAGCTTCCATCTCATCAGGCTCTCTATGTCGATTAGCATAAATATACTCAAACCACTCTTCACATCTATAAAATTCCTTTACCAAAAGACCATCCATATCAAGCTCGTAATGGTTAACTATGGTCTGTTTTCCTGAGTTCTCTTTAGCCCATCTATAAGCAAATTCTTTATCTGGTGTAGTGTAGAATCCCTGACCAAAGTCGGCATTCTTTCTTCCATAATAAATATCCGGTTCTTTGATTACATCGAATCCAGCATGATATAACAGCATGACACCTCCTTCACCCCTCCATTAATTCCTACTTATAAGCATTTTATCCCATAATACACAGTGGCAACAAGATATTTATATACTAATATTCTTTTTGTTGCTTAATCCTCGCGTTTTTCGAATTATTTATTTACTTTTCCAATTATGCCACACATGTGTAGTTATGTTTTTGTTAACTTTTGTCATTACACATAAAACTATAACGTGCTAATATACACCAGCAACATTACGTTGCACTTTAAATGGTTATGATTAAGTGGTGATTATTCTACGAAAGGAAATTTTTATGGAAGAAAAATTCTTATACTCAGACAGAAATGAGCAGGTAAAACGAATTAACCGTGTGTTAATTTTTACATATGGTATCTATTTCACGTTATTAACTACAGTTGTTGTTATTGCTTATTTAAGAGGTTTTAGAACTCTTACTTATTTGGTAACTACAATTGCACTTGAGGTTGTCACTCTGATTTCTTTATCTACATTATATGCTAAGAAATCAAACTCAGAGAAACTTAGATGGGTGTCATTAATTGAACTTGCAATCATTGGTGCACTTGGATGCTACGGCTTCACAAGCTACTTCCTCAGATTTGCTATGGTTGGCCCAGTGGTTCCATTTGTTCTTTATTATGATAAGAAGTTTTCAAGAGTTTCAGGATTAACAGTTGCTGTTGTTCAGATTGGTACTTTTATTGCGAGATTATCTGGTGCTCAGGCTTATACTACAGACGAAGCTATTGATAATGCTGCTGCAATTGGCTGTGCATTTGCTGTTGTTGCACTTTGCATTTACCTTGAGAAAGTTCTAGAGCTCTTCCAGCACGATACAGTTGGTCTTATTGAGCATCATGCCGAGAAGCAGGGACAGCTTCTTTCAGAAGTTATGGATGTGGCTACAAAGGTTCGTGACGGTGTTGGTCTTGCTATGGATAATATGAACAAGCTGGATGAAACTACACAGTCAGTAGGCGGTGCTATGGACGCTATTTCTGAGAG
Source organism: Pseudobutyrivibrio sp. (assembly GCA_017557715.1). GTDB lineage: Bacteria > Bacillota > Clostridia > Lachnospirales > Lachnospiraceae > Pseudobutyrivibrio. The sequence continues at coordinate 2,085 of JAFYYE010000447.1, read as the reverse complement.
TACTCTTGCTAATGCTGAGAACATTCAGGAGCAGACTGTCATGACTCAAAAGATTCAGGATCTTATAGAAGAGACTGTTGCCCGTTCTGAAGAAATGGTTGCTTCTGCTACTGAAGCTAGCAGCATCAACGATGAAAATCATGCTATGATGCTTCAGCTTAAAGACAAGGCTGAAAAGATTTCCAGAATCAATAATACAGTTGGAACTGCTATGAACGCTCTTGTTAAGAAGGGCGATGAAATGAAGAATATCACAGAAGTGATTCTTGAAATCAGCACACAAACAAATCTCCTTGCATTGAACGCTTCTATCGAGGCTGCTCGCGCTGGCGAATATGGAAAGGGCTTCTCTGTAGTTGCTAACGAAATCAGAGATTTAGCTGAGAAGACAAAGGATGCTACTGAAGATATTACAAGAATGATTGTTGAGCTAGGAAACAATGCGCAGGATGCTGAGAAGGCTGTTTCAGAGGCATGTTCAGCTTCAAACCAGCAGGGTGAGCTCATCGAGGAGACTGCTGCAAGCTTTGTTAAAATGAACGACAACGTAAACAACCTCACTTCAAACATTTCTGACTTACAGGAAATGATTGAAAACCTCGCGACGTCAAACAATACAATAGTAGAAAACATTTCACAGCTTTCTGCTACAACTGAGGAGGTTACTGCTGCAGCAGCCCAGTCAGCAGAACTTTCAAACGACAACAGAATCCTTTCTAATGACACTCGCGTGCTCTTAGATGAGGTTCAGAATACTGCCGCTGTCTTAGACAAATACAGCGATGGCATTCAGGAAGATACTACAGTTCAAGAAGACAACATCATTAAGTTTGCCTAATTGTACTTAAAACAAAAAATTAATAATACTCATCTGTGCATCGGTTATAAAAATGCGAATATTTCATTTATAGTGTTGACTTATAACAAAATTCATGATAAAGTTCTACTGTTTGAAGTTGGAATGTTATGTTTTTAGTGTTTATGAGGTGTATTAATGGAATTAACAACACTTAACAAAGAGTACAAGTTATTACGTGAAGAAAGCGAAGAAAGATTCGTTAAGATGAGTGCTATTGATCCTACTATCACTTTCGTAGAAGAATACTGGATTACATCAGATCATACTCTTGGAAACGCAAAGGCTTATTTCGATTCTTATGAAATGGCTGTTGAGTATGCACTTGATAGAGTTGATTATAGAATGACACTCAATGAGGATGGTCAGAAGCCATTCATCATCTTAGTAAATGGAAAAGCTATCAATACATATGGTCAGCTTGAAAACTTCCTTAAAGGAGAATTCAAGATTTCTACTGACAATATAGTTGAGAGCAACGTAAAGAAATTATATTCTTAGCAATAAGTAAAAAGACCTTTGCAATCCTGCAAAGGTCTTTATTTTTTCTATTTTTTCCACAACCATCTAAGTGGTACTGTCAAGAAAATTGATTTAAGCACATTGTCAGCAATCATGCAGCACCATACTCCAACCAAACCTATTCCAAATAAATGAATCCCTATAAATGTAGAAAGAATACGGACTAACCACATTCCGCCAAATTCAATAATAAATGGATACTTGGTACGACCCAAGCCGTAATATATACCCTCTGATATAATGTACAATCCAAAGAATGGCTCGTTGAAAGCTACCATCTTTAATACTGTGGTACCTAAAGCAATTACGCTAGCATCATTAGTAAAAAAGCCCATAAGAGGCTGCGCACAAACAAACAGTATTACGCCACTAATAGTCATAATACCTACTGTTGCTATAATACTGCTGACACAAACTGCGTGATACTTTTCATGGTTTTGCTCTCCATAAGAAATCCCTACCATTGTATTGGCCGCTGATTTAAATCCATAGCCACCGATATAGAACAACTCTTCCGCACCAACCGCAATACTATGGGCGGCAAAAATAATAGTGCCCATATGGGAAACCAAGCCTGCAAACACAACGTATCCCGATGTAGATGCAACATTTATCAAAAGCACAGGCAATGATAAGCGCCACATTCTATCGACAATTTCCTTATCAACAGATAACAGCTTTCTATCAATAGTAAATTCTTTATGTCT
>JAFYYE010000446.1 GCA_017557715.1 Pseudobutyrivibrio sp. | reverse complement strand
TTAACCATCCCTTATTACTTATTCTTAAGCCCCATTGCAAGCTCTACTACCTTGTAAGCTCCATCATAAAGACCTATTGTTTTATTAACCTTTATACTCTCACACATATCTGAAAGAAGCTTATCATCTTTCATAAACATATCTATCATCTGAATTGTATGAGGAATATCTCTACACTCTAGTGTTCCATCACCCATTTCAGCTGAATGAATAGCTCCCCACATTTCATGCTTTCCAACGCGCTTTATGAAAAGCTTTGGAATTGGGTAGAATGCCAATTCAGATGGCTTTGTAACAAGAACATCACAGCTTCTCATAAGAAGATTTGTGCAGTAAACTGCTTCGAAAATATTCTCATGATAGAATCCGTGAATTCCAGTAACCTCGCCTGTTATAGCATCCTCTGCAAACTTAGTTGTCTCCTGGAATTTATTAAAGTGTTCTGTGGCCACTTCCTTCATTTCTGGGATTTCAACCATCAAGTCATCCCAAACATTCTTATAATCACCTACATTAACATAAAGCATTGCCTTATTATCTTTGATTGCAGGAAGAAGATACTTGATGATTGCAGCGAAGATTTCCTTCTGTGCTCCTGCACCACCGATTGTAAGAAGGAATCTCATTGGCTTTCCTTCATGCTTTCTAGCCATTCTTGCATCACAATCAGATTCGATATTGCTAACAAGCTCATGGTCAATATAATGACCTGTGTAAACCAAATCATCATTTGGCATTGGGTTACAAACCGCATTATTAGGAGCCATTCCATTACAGATACGATATCCCATATAAGCATTCTTACACTGAATTGTGTGAATGCTTCCCTCTGCAAAATGAAGCGCCATTGGCCAGTTGTCCGGAATAGCATTAACTACATGCTTCATTCCTGCATGAATAGCTGCCTGAGCTGGCCAAACGTGAGTGCCAACTACAGGAATTTCCTTTGGAACATTTTTGTATACTGTAGCCATAAGCTCAGCATTTTTCTGATCTTTAGAGTTGTAAGAAAGCTTTCTAAACCATTCATAGTTTGCAGGCTCCCAAATAAACTTATTGAAAAGCTTATTCTTTGACATACGAGAACCCTTAGAATATAAATCATTCTGATGGCTGATAACCTTTGTACAAGTAGTCTGTGGATATCCATTTAAATCCATCCAATATGGAGTATAGCCAAGAGCCTTTGCAGCAGATGCCATAGCCATTGAAATTCTGTAGTGACCAAAGCCCATTCTGATATTTCCAACGATAATACCCTTCTCAGTATCAAACTGCTCTTTTGACTCTCCATCCTTTAAAAGGACATCATAAACTCCAAGAGAATCTCCAATGTGAGAATTCTTTTCAAGGACTATATTGTAATCAACATTTGAATCATCCCCAAATTTCTTAATATAGTCCTTTTTAGCATTACATGCCTTGTTGTAATCTCTATCAGAGATTCTGTTTCCAAAAATAACTCTACTCTTATCTTGCATTACTATACCTTTACCCCTTTAATTATTTTGTTAAGCACTCCACCGAGAGACCGATGGTAACTGGCTCCAAACCATCACATTTAACAGTAAGCTTACCGTCACCATCTTCTCCGATAGATTTTATATATACTCCCGTGCAGCCTCCCATAGGGGCTACAGTTTCAGGTCCAATCAATTCAAATGGACCTTCTATTTCAAAGCTCAATGGCTGAGCAAAATAGAATAATTGATTATCGTTCTGATCTACGATTCGGATGCGGAAATTAGCCACATCATATGTATGAAGCTCCGTTAAAAGCGTATGGCTAGGCTTAACTTCAATTCGAGCCTGTGTTACCGCAGCTTTTTTGACTGTCTTGACTACCTTTCCATCCTTAATTGCTTCGAATTTATATTCTCTAGATTCTCCTCCCCAGTCACCAATGTATTTATTGTAAATTGGAACCGCTTTACTTGGGCTAACTCTATGAAAAACGACCAGTCTAAAGGCCGTCCATATAAGAGCTGGAGTAGGTCTGAAGCCCTTAAGTGTAACCTCATTTAATGCTTTCTTAATAAGCTGTGCCTGTCTCTTTGTATATTCTTTATCCTGCTCTATTGCATCTCCAACATAGTCATCAATTAAAATAGGACCATGCTTGATATTCTCGAATTTACTATCTTCTGGGAAGTACTCCTTAACCAGAACATCATTCTTGTACATCTTTACAGAATCAGCATTGCTAATGATGTATGATTTTCCTCGGTTACATGCCGGATGCTCACCAATATCAAAGCTTGTAGTAATATC
>JAFYYE010000445.1 GCA_017557715.1 Pseudobutyrivibrio sp. | reverse complement strand
GCTTTTCCCAATGTGGGTTCTTTACGTTCTAAATGGGGCTTATTTTATTTTATTCTTCGCAAGAAGCTTTGCCTTCTTCCTGTTCACAACAAACGCATTAAATATTGATTTTCGAAATAAAATTTTTTTAATTTGTATTACTGAATTGCCACTTAATATCGGAATTCTTTTAATTTTAATTGCGCCATGGACTAAATGGTTCTTCTACATTGATGAAACAGGTTATCACAGTGGTCCTCTCTATAATACTATTTACTTTTTCTTTGGAATCTACCTGATTATTTCCTTTATTCTAATTACGCTCAATCGCTCTATTTTTATTAGAAAACGAGAGCTACAAATCCTATTAGGCTGTAATACTGTCCTAACTATTGGACTTATACTCAGATATCTATTTCCAAATGTTCTGCTAATGAATGTATTCTGCCTAGCAGCATTCATCGTTTTATATTTAGGTTTTGCTAATCCAGATGCCTACCTGATAGAGCGCACGTTTATTTACAACAAAACAGCTCTATCAGACTATCTATTTGAATTAAATGGTATTCATTCAATTAATGCACTAGTCTTTGGCGCACGTAATTATATCGATAAATTAGATTTATACGGTGTCCAGCAAACTAACAAAGGTATCTATCTTATTCAAGCTTACCTAAGAAAAACTTTCCCAAATTTCCATATTTTTAATTATGGAAATGGTAAGTTTGTTTTTCTAACAACTGAGGAGATTGACTGGAAACCAGTTTATGCTACTCTGAAAGAACGTTTTGAAAATCCATGGATAGCTGAAAACACAGAAATGTATCTCGACATTTGTGGAGGTATCATAGCTCTTGATGAAACAAAGCTTCCATTTGAAGTATTAAGCAGAATTTTCTACGAAACCTCAATAAATTCAGAAAAAAATGTTTCTGATGAATTGCTCACTATACACAATGGAAACATTCATAGTCTGCTTGATGAAATAGATATTAAACGCTCACTTGAAAACGCTATTGCAAATGATGCCGTTGAAGTATTCTTCCAGCCTATTATTGATAGCACTACCAGAGAAATTGCCGGTGCAGAAGCTCTTGCAAGAATTCGTAATTCCGACGGCAACCTAATTCCACCTGCTGTTTTTATCCCTATCGCCGAGCAAAATGGTAAGATTTATCAACTCGGGAAACAGGTATTTAAGAAATGCTGTCAGTATCTAAATCAGAGTGATTTTAAAGCCACTAATCTTAATTTTTTAAATGTAAATCTTTCACCTTTACAATTCATCAGGATGGACTTGGATAAAACACTGAGCCAATATATTACTGAAACTGGTACTAAAGCAGATATGATTCATCTTGAAATTACAGAAGAAGCTTTGGTTGATGATCAGCTTATGGAGAAGCAAATTTCTTCTCTTACAAACATTGGTTTTAAATTTGTTCTCGACGATTACGGAAAAGGCTACTCTAACATGTCACGCCTCCGTAAGACTCCATTCATTAATATCAAGCTAGATATGAGTTTGGTTTGGGATTATTGTAAAAATCCAGATCAGATTCTTCCTAATGAAGTTAAAGCATTTACGAATTCAGGCTTTGATGTAACTGCTGAAGGAATTGAAGATGAAGATATGGCAATTAAAATGCGCGATATAGGTTGCCGTTATCTTCAGGGGTACTATTTTTCAAAACCACTTCCTGTGGATGAATTTATTCAAAAATATAGACGGCCTGTATAGACCGTCTATTTCTTTGCTATTGAACTGATTCAAATTCTTTTATAATATCCTGCTCTGGTGCTTGGGTTAAAAGACTAACCACTATACACAGTACAAGTCCTACTATAAATCCTGGCAACAGCTCATATATTCCAAAAATTCCACCCATTGGTTTGATAAGAAACTTCCAAATGAATATCATCAAACCGCCACCAAGCATACCTGCAATGGCTCCATATTTATTTGAGCGCTTCCAGAAAAGTGCAAGTAACATTATTGGGCCAAAAGCTGCTCCAAATCCTGCCCATGCAAATGAAACAATACCAAATACCGAACTGTTAGGATCGCGGGCTATAATAATTCCAATTGCAGAAATAACGATAAGTACTACTCTGGCGAGTACCATCTGCATATGCTCTGAAAGCTGTACTCCCAATGTCTCATGTATGATGTTTTCCGAAACTGATGACGATGCAGCAAGCATCTGTGAATCACAAGTCGACATAGTGCATGCCAAAATTCCTGCCAAAATCACACCGGCCAAAAGCGCCTGTGGCACTCCTGTCTCAGAAAGCTTCTGAGCAATTGCGATAATTCCTCTCTCTGAATCTGCAAGCTCTCCAATAACTCCTGCATTAACCATGGTACGTGTCATAACACCGATAAAAATCGCAACGCCCATTGCAATGAACACCCAGATAGTTGAAATGCGTCTGCTGAGCTTAATCTTCTCTGGATTCTCTATAGCCATAAATCTAAGTAAAATGTGAGGCATTCCGAAATAACCAAGTCCCCAGGCCATAGTTGAAATAATGGTAATAAATCCGCCGTAAGAAACATAGCTTCCGCTTTCAAAATCATGCATACCTAAAAGACTTATATATCCATCCAATGACATGCTGTAAGTACTAACTGCCTCAACACCGCCAACAGTATGAAGTCCGAAGCCAACTACCGCAATAAGTGCTATTGTCATAATTATTGACTGTACAAAATCAGTGGTAGATGCTGCCAAAAAACCGCCTGTAGCTGTGTAGCCTACAATAACCGCAGCCGATGCCAGCATGGCAATTGTATAATCTAAGCCAAACAAAGATGAAAAAAGCTTTCCGCATGCAGCAAATCCAGAACCTACATAAGGAATGAAGAATACAACAATGATAATTGAAGAAATCAACATCAACGCATGGCTCTTATCTCTGAATCGATGCTCAAAAAAATCAGGAACAGTTACCGAATTGTTTAACTCGGAATATTTACGAAGCTTTTTTGCCACCAACAGCCAGTTTAAATATGTTCCGATGCCAAGTCCTAGTGCTGTCCAAAACACATCACATATACCCGTCATGTAGGCAACACCCGGAAGTCCCATCAAAAGCCAAGATGACATGTCCGATGCCTCGGCACTCATGGCTGTAACAAATGGTCCCAGCTTTCTTCCTCCAAGGTAGTAATCATCTACGGTATTGTTTTCTTTCGCAAATGATACACCCATAATGAGGAGTGCCGCCAGATAAACTAAGATTGCAATTACGATACATACAGTGTTCATTTTGTCTCCCTTTTATATAAAATTAATAGTTACCCTATATAATTTGCCAAGAACTGGCGTGTACGTTCGTTTGTTGGATTTGAGATGACCTGGGCTGGTGTGCCCTGCTCTGCAATGACACCGTCATCCATGAAAATAATCTTGTCTGAAACATCCTTGGCAAAGCCAATCTCATGAGTGACGATAATCATGGTCGTGTGCTGAGTTGCCAACTCTCTGATTACCTTTAGAACTTCTCCTGTAAGCTCAGGATCAAGCGCCGATGTTGGCTCATCAAAACACAATATGTCAGGGCGGAGCGCCAATGCTCTTGCTATGGCAACACGCTGCTGCTGTCCACCAGAAAGCTGATGTGGATAGTTATTCATTCTATCAGCCAGTCCCATCTTTTCAAGCAAGCTCTTTCCGTTCTTTACTATCTCATCCATGTTGCTTCCATTGCTTTGAAGCTTTGGGGCAAGGATAACATTTTCCAGCGCAGTATACTGCGGAAATAGATTAAACTGCTGGAACACCATTCCAAAGTGAAGTCTTTTCTGTCGCAAATCTCCATCTCTTAATGGACCATTTTTAGCATCAAACAGGCAATTTCCATTAACAGTTATAGTGCCTTCATCTGGAGTCTCAAGGAAATTCAGACAGCGCAAAAGTGTAGTCTTGCCCGAACCTGAGCTTCCTAGTATAGAAAGGGTCTCCCCTTTTTCCATATCAAAGCTTATGCCCTTTAGAATTTCAGTATTATCAAATTTCTTTTTTAGATTGTTTACTTCTAATATAGACATTTATATTGCACCTCTATTTAAAGTAATCTAATTTCTTTTCAATGTACCCGAAAAGCAGTGTCAGCAGTCCGCTGAAAATCAGATAGTAGACTCCTGTGTAGAACAATGGCCAAATAATACCTGCGCTCTTAATGAATCGCTCACCTTCCCAAATAATTTCATAAAAAGCAATAACTCTGGCAAGGGATGTATCCTTAACCAGTGTGATGACCTCATTTGAAATAGGTGGAACAATTCTCTTTACCACCTGAACAAGCACAATCCTAAAGAAGGTTTGTGTTTTTGTGAGACCCAAAACGGCTGCCGCTTCGTACTGACCAGTAGGTATAGACTGTATTCCTCCTCGAAAGATTTCACTGAAATAGCAGGCGTAATTAAATACAAATGCTACCAGTGCAGCTGTAAATCTTCCTCTATCGCCTGAGCCCCATAGATTGGTTCCAAAGAAAATTCCTGGACCATAAAAAATTATCAAAAGCTGTAACATAAGTGGCGTGCCACGAACTACCCAGATGATGAACCTGATAGGCCATCTCACTATCGAAGTTTTGCTCATGGAGCCAAAGCTTATGATAAGCCCTAGAGGCAATGAAAATAAAAGTGTTAAACTAAACAATTTGAGGGTTCCTAAGAAACCCTCAAATAAAGACATCGTAACTGTTGTAAACATATTTATCCCTTTGATTACCAAGCAACTACGGCTTCCTGAACGCCGTACTCAGTAGCTATCTCTTTGATTGTGCCATCGTTGTAAAGTGCCTTAAGCTGCTCATTAATATATGCTGCTAAATCAGAACCTTTACGACAACCAATACCATATTCTTCTGTAGTAAGCTCTACTGTGTGTGAAAGGTCCGGATAACTTGTACCCTCACCTATCATCGCACCTGCCATAAGCAAATCAATAATACATGCATCTGATGTACCTGCTGCCACTTCCATAACAGCATCTGCCTGAGACTTAACTGCCACATAATCAAAACCATTTTCCTCTGCAGCTGCCTCACCTGCTGAACCAGATTCTACTGCAAAGCTAAGACCAGCAGCGTCCTCTGGGCTCTTAACTGTGTCTGCCAAATCTGCAGGAACTACAACAACCTGTGCATTATTAAGATAAGGCTTTGTGCATTCCATTGCACTTGTAACCTCTGGTGTGAGAGTCATTCCATTCCACACCACATCAATTGATTTATTCTGAAGCTCTAAAATTTTATTATCCCAATCAATCTCCACAAACTCTACTTCTACACCTAGATTCTCAGCGACCTTCTTTGCCAAATCAGCATCAAAGCCAATCCACTCTCCCCCATCGTCCTTATAATCCATTGGTGCAAAATCAGTGATACCAACTAAAAGTGTACCCTTATCCTGAATATATGCTAAGTCGCTCTCAGCTGTCTCTGTCTGAGCACCTGTAGCAGCATCACCAGCCTCTTCAGCCCCCTTTGAACCACAGGCTACAAAAGAAGCTGCCATAATAGAAGCTGATAAAAGTAATGCAAGAATCTTTCTACTCATATTTATACTCTCCTCTGTTTTTAGTTCCATCGCTTTATTACTTTATCACTCTACCACACTAAACTATTTTTGTAAACCTATATATAATTTCTTTATTGCAGTCTCCATTTCCGACTCTTCTATGATGCCGCAGGACAACAGCAAGGTGGTGGAATCCTCCCCTTCATCTACCACAAAAACTTTTACAGGAAGGTTTGCCAGCTTCTTTGAAAGATTAGGCTTATGGAGTACAAGACCAATCTCCATTCCACTTTTTCCAACATATATTTCTGCATCCTTCTTAAAATATTTCCTAAGGAGAGCTTCAAAGTTCTCCCGTTTATCCTCGTATAGTCTGACTGTCTTTTTTAAGTGTCTGTTTAGGTGACCGTCTCTTAGGAACTGGGTCAATGCTATCTGTTCAGCTTTCGATGCTGTCTGGTTATAGAGGTTTTGAATCTGCGCGTATCTTTCTCTGTATCCCTTTGGAAGTATCAGGTAACTTATACGGACACTAGGCAGCAGGATTCGAGAGAATGATCCTAGGAATGCCACCCGCTCCCCTCCTGTCATGGCATAAAGGCTTGGTGTAGGATTGCTGGCAAAAACAAACTCATTTTGATAATCGTCCTCTATAATCAGATGATCATCGTTTCTGGCATGGTCGATTAGCTCTCTTCGACGCTTCATGGTCATCACATCACCCCACTTGGTCATATAGGATGGGGTGACATAAATTACGTGACTATCTTTATGTCTGAAGCTGACCTCGTAGCCGCCATTAGCAAAAATGGCAGCACCATCGGTGAAGTTCTTTGTAGGAAACGAAATACTCTTTTCTCCATCAAGCAATCCCATAAGAAGGATAAGCAAGCTTTGGAAGCCGGCTCCAATTACTATATCCTCAGGGGTACAGATGATATTTCTTCTCTTTCTTACGTAGTTTACAATCTCCTGTCTCAGGTCATCCTCTCCCTGATTCTTGGCATAGG
>JAFYYE010000444.1 GCA_017557715.1 Pseudobutyrivibrio sp. | reverse complement strand
CTGCTGCAGCCCATGATGAAATAGGTGCAATGATACAGATAGGAGCCGCTGTGGCATCAATAAGATATGCAAGCTTTTCACGAGAGATTCCGTGCTTATCTGTAACAGGTCTCATTACAGAACCAACTGTAAGACAGTTGAAATAATCGTCGATGAAGATGAGCATACCAAGAACGATTGTAGCCACCTGAGCACCAGCCTTAGTCTTCACATGAGTAACCGCCCACTTTCCAAAAGCTGCTGAGCCACCCGCTCTGTTCATAAGCATTACCATACTTCCAAGTACAACCAAGAAGATGAGAATACCAACATTCCAGCTATCTGAAAGCTGACCAATCATGCCATCCACAAAGATGTGCTCCATGGCAGCAGTAAGATTGAATCCTGCGTATAAAAGTCCACCTGCAAAAATTCCTATGAAAAGAGATGAATAAACCTCCTTTGTAATAAGTGCAAGTAAAATTGCGATAAGTGGTGGTAACAATGACCAAATTGTATTAGTAAATTCCATAGTTCTTCATTTCCCTTTCTAAAACTTCTGTGTGAGCTGCTTCCATTTCGGTTAGCGGCTTTCTAAGAGGCCCTGCCTCAAAGCCCATAAGATTAAGAGCCTTCTTAACAGGAATTGGATTGACCTCTGAAAACAATGCGTCCACCAAAGGCAATGCCTCAAGCTGCATCTTTGCTGCCTTCTTGAAATCTCCATCAAGGCACGTCTGGCACAAATCATGTGTCTGCTGTGGTGCCACATTGGACAATACCGAGATAACTCCCAAGCCGCCCAGCGACATAATAGGAACGATCTGATCATCATTTCCTGAGTAAACATCGATGCATCCATCTGCCAACTGGATAAGCTTTGCAATCTGGCTGATGTTTCCACATGCCTCTTTGATAGCTACGATGTTATCCACATCTTTCGCAAGTTTTACAGCTGTCTCCGGCAAAATGTTGCAACCAGTTCTTGATGGCACATTATATAAGATACAAGGAATCTTGATAGCATCCGCAGTATCCTTAAAGTGCTCGTAAAGTCCTTTCTGTGTTGCCTTGTTGTAATAAGGTGTTACAAGAAGCACCGCATCTGCCCCAGCCTTCTCGGCTTCCGTTGAAAGATAGATGGCTGTCTCTGTTGAGTTTGAACCTGTGCCGGCAATTACTGGCACACGCTTATTAACTGTCTGCACACAATGCTTGATTACATCTATATGCTCCTCATGAGAGAGTGTTGAAGCTTCGCCTGTTGTTCCGCAGATAACAATTGCATCTGTGTTGTTCTTAATCTGAAACTCAATCAAATTATCAAGCTTCTCATAGTTAACCGAACCGTCATTGTTGAAAGGTGTAGCAATTGCTACCGCAGCGCCAGTAAAAATACTCATTTCTTATCCTCCTTAAACCAATTAAAAAAAGCTGACCATAATAAATGGTCAGCCAGTGATTTATACATCAAACATGATAGCTCCCCATCTATTACTAGATGACAGTCATACGAATATTCTTCGTATGCCCAAGACAAGCATCTACAGACGATGCTCTCTTTCGGCGAAATCCCCTTTTATCTCATATCACTTGGGCCTGTCCCATCAATGAGATTACTAATGTTTCTCGCAACCTCTATCTCTTATTAAGTTGAACTCATACTACATCAGTGTTTATCCTCTGTCAACAACAATTTGATAAACAATCACTCAGATGGTAAAATTATTGTAAGTTTTTTTTGTTCAGAAAGGAATAGATATATGAAAACTTACATCAAAAAGATTTTTACTTTATCCCTTTGTGCATTATCTGCGGTTGCACTTATCACAGGAAGTACCTTCACTTCAGAAGCAAAGGCTAACAAAGCGGCTGCTCCTAAGAATATTGTGGTAGTTTTGGATCCAGGTCACGACACCACTCATCTTGGTTGCCACTACGAAAACTTCGAAGAAGGTATTGCCAATCTCTACATTGCTTACTACTGCAAGCAGGAGCTTGAAAAATATAATGGTGTCACTGTTTACATGACACGTACTGGTTTCGATTGCGCTTACGGTGCAAATCCAGATTCTACTGCAGATTGCCTCAGCGGACGAGTTAATTTTGCAAAATCTGTAAAGGCCGATGTGCTTGTAAGTCTTCATAATGACTACGACCCTGATTTAGATAGATCTCAGAACGGTGCCAAGGTTATTGTTCCTAATCCAAACTACCGTCCTGACATTTGTGTAAAGGGCTATACACTTGGTCAGTCAATCCTCAACCAGCTTACAACTACTGGTCTAGAGGTTAATGATTGGAAGCTTTGCCCTAACGGAACAGGTATCGTTACTAGAGATTCCAGCGGCACATATCCAGACGGCTCTGCCAAAGACTATTATGCACTTATCAACAAGTCAAAGACTTTAGGCTTCACAGCTGTCATAGTAGAGCATGCTTTCTGCACAAATGAGTCTGACAGATTAAATCACCTTAGCACTCCAGAGCAGTACCAGCAGCTCGGTATAGCAGATGCTACAGGAATAGCTCAATATTACGGGCTAACACTTAAATAGATTTTTTGATTTTTGGGAGAATAAAAAATTGAAAAAACTAACTAAAGAAAAAATCTTTAACATCATTCAAATTGGAAACAAAGGGGATGTTGCCAGTCGTACTTTCGATATTTTTATCACTGTCACCATCCTCTTAAATGTTATTATCATGGTCCTTCAGACCTATGAAGAATTCACACTAATCTATCCAGTTTTAAATGTGATTGCCTTTATCACAATACTTATTTTCTGCGTGGAATACGGCCTTAGAATATGGACTGCAGATTTGCTTTTCCCTGAGTATTCACGTAAAAAAGCAATTGTAAAATTCCTGTTTTCCTTCGATGGCATCGTAGATTTATTCACCATACTTCCATTTTTCTTTTTATCTGGATTTGTGGCATTTCGAATTCTGCGTGTCATCCGAATCTTTCACTTATTTAGAATTAACGGACAGTATGATTCCTTCGCTGTAATCTTCTCAGTTTTAAAGGAAAAACGTAATCAAATCACTTCTTCTCTCGTGATTTTGATGATTCTCATGTTGGCCAGCTCTATAGGAATTTACTACGCGGAGCACGAGGCACAGCCTAGAGTATTTAGAAATGCATTTTCAGGAATATGGTGGTCTGTATCCACTCTGCTTACAGTTGGATATGGT
>JAFYYE010000443.1 GCA_017557715.1 Pseudobutyrivibrio sp. | reverse complement strand
CTTTTTTGTGTGCCGTTGAACAGGATGGTAGATATAGGTATAATTATAAACAGTTGCTACAAAGAAAAAATTTAAGTATTTCTGAATAGATTAACTTTCAGGATAACGTATTATGGGCAATATAAAGAACGGATGCAGCTAACCATGTATGGAATAGAGTCTATGTAGAAGGCCAGTGGTATGTGGGTGATGGACCTCATGAGCCATTAAACTTATAAAACAAAATAGCCAAATTAAATAGCATAAAATTGTAATTTTATAACTCTGTTCTTATTATCCTGTTTATGTTATCATCAACCCAAGAAGGTATTTTACGCATAACTAAACGAGGAGGGGTCTTATGAAATTTTTTGTATGCGAATTATGTGGCAATTTTGTAGGCATGATTAAAGAATCTGGTGCGCCAATGACATGCTGTGGACAGAAGATGAAAGAGCTTATTCCGGGTACATCTGATGGTGCAGTCGAGAAGCACGTGCCTGTTTTCAAGGTTGATGGAAATAAGGTTACTGTTACAGTTGGTTCTGTAGAGCATCCTATGGTAGAAGAGCACTTTATCGAGTGGATTGCCCTTGAAACAAAGAAGGGAGCACAGAGAAAGGTACTTAAACCAGGTGAGAAGCCATGTGCTGAGTTTGCACTTACAGATGACGATGCAGTTGTTGCAGTATATGCATATTGTAATCTTCATGGCCTATGGAAGGCAGAATAACACAAAAACAAAATATTAAAGAGCTTGCATCTTTGCAGGCTCTTTTTTAATATGAAAATATAAGCACTTATTATTTTATGATAAGGAGTTGGGGGAGTTGGAGTTAAATAGTTTCTATAACTTATATGAAAATAATTGGGTTACAAATATTGGCCTCATGCTTTCTGCTACGGCAGTTGCTTTTGTATTGGCATATTTACTCCCATTTTTTGACAATCTTATTTGTACAAAAATAGGATTAAATCTTCAAGGTGGCGTTAGTAAGGGGAAAAGGGCACGCCTCTATTATCTCCTGCGTAAGGGGATTCTTTTGTTTTTCCTATTAGCATATTTAGTAATTTTAGTTAGTCTGGTTATCTTTGCCAGGAATCCAAATCCAGAATACCGAGTTCGAAATGCAGGCATTAGTCTGTTTAAAATGATATTGCAAGGTGTGGTTATCCCGGACACGGAGTATATTGAATTTTATTTGAATGTAATGCTTTTTATCCCAATGGGATATTTACTGCCATATATATTTAGATGGTTTAGAATTCATGCCATTAGAAGACCACTTTTGGCATGTTTGATTTCTTCTGTAATAATTGAAAATGTTCAGCTTGTAACAAAGCGAGGTCTTTACGATACAGGTGATGTAATTGCAAATACTCTAGGGGGAGCAATAGGATTATTCCTTTTTATAATGCGAGCCTATACTCTTACAAATCCATATTGGAAAAAGGATTACAGAAATTATCGTCGCTGGCGTAAGCTTGCAAAAAATGGTGCACTGTTTCCGTTTGTAAGAAAAGTGAACGTGCGAAGAGTTGCAATTCAGGCTATTGATGAAGAAGGAATCTGGGATTTCTATGCAAAAAAGCTTGGATTTCAGCTTGTAAGATTTATTGTCCCACCTGATTCTAAGGAATGTTCATTTTTATTTCAGGTGGGTAAAACCCAGATAGAAATTAATTGTACAAATAATAAGAGTGATGTGCTGCCAAAACAGGTAATAACACTGTCCTTTGAAAATATAGATTTAATAAAGGATAGGCTTGTGAAGGCAAATATTGGCTTTGAAGATTTCTCTTATGATGAGTATACTAACCATAGAAAAATTACAATTAAGGCACCAGAGAATGTTGATTTAGTATTACTGGAATTATAGGAGGCAGAATATGTACGAGAAGATTTCTAGATTGTTGATGTATGGCGACTTAACCGAGAATAGCATTTTATATAAGCTTGGCAGAGCAATCGATTCGGTGGAGAGCGGCGATTATAATAAGCGTGAGATTACACGAGAAATAAATGCTATTTCGAAAGAGCTCCTTATGTTGGCGACAGATTATGGGTTTGATGATAATCTTTGGCATAATTATATTGCCTTCTATATTATTACCAATGAAAATCCTTTTTCGTTGGTAACGGAAAAAACAGATGTTAAGCCAGGTTCTGTAAATCATCTTGTTGAAAATGATTTTGAAATATTGAAGGAGCTTTTTGATTATGATTTTTCAGCGCTGGAGAAGGAACTAGGTATTCAAAGTTTTTCCGTATTTACGAATTACAGCGCAGTTAAGAAAAATCAGCAAATGTACAATCGAAACGTCAGCGAAAAGGTTAGAAATCTCTCAAAGGCGCTGGAAAATGCTAAAGATGCAAAAGATTTCTTTAACGTAATTACGGATTTTTATAAAGCTTATGGCGTGGGAATGTTTGGTCTGAATAAGGCATTTCGTATTGAAGAGCTGGGAAATAACGATATCAAATTTGTTCCAATTAATAATATGGACGAAGTAGTTCTGGATGATTTGATTGGTTATGAATACCAAAAGCAACAGCTTATTGCTAACACTGAAAGTTTTGTGCAGGGAAAGAAAGCTAATAATGTGTTGCTTTTTGGTGACAGTGGCACTGGAAAATCAACAAGTATTAAGGCTATTGTAAATCAGTATTACGACCAGGGCCTTCGAATGATTGAAATATATAAGCATCAGTTCAGATATCTTTCAAAGGTCATTGCCAGCATTAAAAATCGTAATTACAACTATATTATCTACATGGATGATTTGTCCTTCGAGGAACATGAAATTGAATACAAGTTCCTTAAGGCTGTTATCGAAGGTGGTGTGGAAACGAAGCCAGATAACATATTAATCTATGCCACATCAAATCGACGTCATCTTATCAAGGAAACCTGGAATGATAGAAATGACCAGACAAATACAGATGACCGTCATCACTCAGATACAGTGGAAGAGAAGCTTTCTTTGGTACATCGTTTTGGAGTTACAATTAGCTACAGTAAGCCTATGCAGAAGGAATATATTGATATTGTGCTAGGCTTGGCAAAGCGTGCGGGGATAACAATCCCAGAGGAAGAGCTGATTGCAAAGGCTAAAATTTGGGAATTGGAGCAGGGTGGTCTTTCAGGAAGAACTGCCCAGCAGTTTATTAATCATTTAGCCGGTACTCAATAGTGAAAAGTCATCTTATTACCTCATCACTGAATTTTTTGTTAATTTATAGAAAATTCTGTGAAAAAGCCGAATCACTATAGTTAATGATGTACAATGTATTATGTATAGGTGTCTATTACATATTATTCGACGTATAATTCATACAAACGGGGTAAAGGTATGGAACAGGAGAAGTATATCGAAACTGATGTAGGTCTTGTGCCTACTGGGTTGCCAGGGGGATTCTTTATTTACGAGGCTGATGGCGATGAGAAGATGCTGTTTGCAGATTTGAATGTCGTCAATCTTTTTGGTTGCACAACTTACGCAGAGTTTGTGGAGTTTATTGGTGGAACCTTTAAGGGGATGGTACATCCTGAGGACTTGTATAAGATTGAGAATCAGATTCAGGCTCAAACTGTGTTTGGCGACAAACGCCACGACTATGTTCGATATAGAATAATTACTAAGCAGGGCACAATTAAGTATATAGAGGACTTCGGTCATCTTCTTCACTGGATGAATGGCAAGAGCTTCTTCTATGTATTTATTGTGGATGTGGACCAGAATGAGTACCTCAATTCTGCACGTAATTCTTACGCCGAGGCAGAGATTCTAGCATCTGATAGAGAAACAGATAAGCTTACAGGCTTGTTTAATATGTCATTCTTCTATCATAAGGTTCAGATGCTTTTGAATTCCACAGAAGTATCCCGTCAGGATAATGCGTTTATTCATTTTGATGTACCGAATTTCAAGCTTTACAACGAACGTCACGGCTTTAAGATGGGCGATGAATTGCTTTGTGATTTGGCGAAAATTATAAAAGACGTATTTTACTCAGGTACGGTGGCGCGTTTTTCTGATGACCATTTTGTAGTGTTTACAAATGGTACGAAGGAAGAGGTAATTGAAAACGTAGAGGAAGTATACAAACGTAT
>JAFYYE010000442.1 GCA_017557715.1 Pseudobutyrivibrio sp. | reverse complement strand
TTATCCTCGGAATTCTCATTAATACTATCATCGTTTTTTTCGCCAGATTCTTCCTCCGACTCACTGTCTGACTCACCCTCAGATTCTTCCTCCGACTCCCCCTCAGACTTCTCATCTGAATCATCTGCATCGTCTGCATCAGGAGTATCTGATTCTTTTTCTTCAGATTCTTCAGGCACATCTGCATCATAAATCTTTACTTCCAGGCGTCCACCGTCATAGCTGTCGTTACCATCAGGATCAATTGCAAACATTACAGCATCTCCCTTGTGAACAGTGTAGATTTCTTTGAATGTAACAGTGCGGTCCTCGTCAAAGTTACCCTGGATATAGCCACCAATCCACTTCTTTTCCTCTCCATTAATGAAGATTCTCATGCAAACACCATTTGCATTAGGATCTGCGCTGTTTGCAAATTTAGTGTAGCTTCCATCTACAACGATTCTTCCATTTTTGGCAGCCATCCACATGTATGCTGCATTTCTGCCATTGCCTGGCTCTACAAAATCAGGCTTAAGTTCTGGCTTTCCGTTATTGTAGTAACGATTGTTTTCCTCATCAAATGGAAGTCTTTCAAAATTCTTTCCATCCCAATCGCACATACCATAGTACCAGCCGTTTGCTCCCTGAACTCCGCTGAAATCATCTGCAAGTGTAGTCTTGTTTTCTCTAACTTCCTCTTCTTCTGGAATGTCACTTGCATCGTAAATGTTTACAGATAGTCTACCAGCATCCCAGGCATTATTATCCTTAGCATCAATTACAAAGGAAATCTTGTCTCCTCTAGATACATTAAGCCCCTCTAACATAAAGTTTACAGAGTTGTCATTTCCATCTCCCTGGAACACCTCTACATCCTCTGTTACAAGAACAGTATCATTTACATAAACAAGGACCTTTACGCCATCTGGCCAGCTTGGATTGCCATCATTTTGGCCGTACTTCACATAGTTGCCAAGTACATCAATTTTGCCATCTGCATAGACAACCCACTGATAAATTGCTGCTGCATCCTTAGCTGGATGTACGTAATCCTTCTTCATCTCCAGTCCTTCATTCTTTGATGAAAGGAATGCTGAGCTATCATCATTTGTCTTCATCAAACATCTAGCTGAATCGATGCTCTTTCCTTCAAGGAACCACCAGCCATCCTGGCCCTGTGCAAGTGGTGTTGAAAGCGCACCAAGAGATGTATTGTTAGAGCGCTCTTCATCTCCAACTGTTACTCTAAGCTCGTTGGAATCTGCAATATCTATATCAAGACATCCACCATCCCAGGCGCTATTCTTATTACAACCAATATCAAATGTCAGAATATCCCCTGCACTAACTGGAAGCTTAGAGAAATGAATACTTTTTGTGGTTCTCTTGTCCTCACCTCGTGGGCAAGTGCAAACCTCGTTATAAAGCTCATAATTATTTTTGTAGATTGAAACTACTACTCCATCTGGCCAATCCACATTTGGATCCTCATTACCAAATTTTGCATAGCTTCCGTTGATATCAATCTTTCCATCAGCAGCAACTACCCATTTGTACATTGCATGAGAATTGAGTCTAGGCTGAACATAATCTCTCTTAACCTCCAGCCATTTCTGCTTTCTAGAAACATATCCGCTTCCATCCTCTGTTTTCTTAGAAAGGATTTCAGCATTTTTGATTGAACGTCCTTCAAGGTAATACCAGCCATTACTACCCTGCTCACCAAAATCAACCTTCAGATTTGCAAAGTTTTTTCCACTTCTGTTTACCATATCGGTGGTCTTATTCACAGCATCCTCAACAACAAAGGTATAATTTCCACCATCGTAAGCTGTGTTTTCCTTGCCATCTACCAAAAGCGAGATGCAATCTCCAGCCTTAACCCAAAGACCTTCATAGCTTAAATCCTTTGTAACCTCTTTTGATACCTCTGGAGCAAACTCTTCCTTCTTAAGAACAGTTTTATTTCTCATAAGATAAACTGTTGTGCCATCAGGCCATTCAGGATTCTTATCAAGATTCTTGTGCTTTGTGTATGTAGTTAAAACGTCAACACTGCCTTCTTCTTTTGCCACCCATTTTACAATGGCAGCTCTGCCCTTATTACCAGGCATAATATAATCACGCTTAATCTCTACGCCATCTTTTGTAGTGTACTTTTCATTCTTAACATAGCTTTCCAGGTTTACTGCATACATAGGATCATTGTAATAACCTGACTGATAGCAAAGACCATTTACACCCTGTACATTAAAGTCCTCTACTGTAGAGCAATTGTTAGATCTGCTAGGAGCATATGATACAACATTCTTTTCAGTCTTACCTGTAAGTGGAGTTATTCCCTTAATAGAGAATTCATACTTACCAGCATCATACGCATTGTTTTCCTTTGGATTTACAACCATTGTGATGAAATCATCTTTTGAAACATCCACCTCTGCAACATCAAGGCGCTTTGTCACTTCGTTTATACGATCTGGCTCAAAATCCTCTGAAATAAGAGGCTTGTCATTATGGAAAATAGTTACCTTTGTTCCATCTGGCCAGCTAGGATTTTTGTCCTCATTCTTAAACTTTGTATAAGAAGCATCTATTTTGATTTTTCCAGTCTGAGCAACCTTCCACTTAATCACAGCGGAACGTCCCTTACCTGTATTTACAAAATCACGCTTAATTTCAAGATAACTTTCATCAAAATATCTTTCTTCGTCTTTTTCGAAGTTTGTCATATTCAGAGTGTCTGTTGGGTCATCCTCGTAGCCTTCCTGATAGAACCAACCATTACTACCCTGCTCACCAAAATCGTATTTTACATCGGCAAAATTCTGTCTTGTTTCGGTTTCATCAATTGCCACATCCTTCTCGGTGGAGATGCCTTTTCTATCTAAAATGTTAATATCAAAGGCAATGTGGAGGTGATGGGCCTGATCCTGCCCATCTATACCGTCATCGATATGATAGAAACGGCGGAGAACGTCTGGTCCGACTCCTGCGTCTGTGCCATGACGGACAAGGAC
>JAFYYE010000441.1 GCA_017557715.1 Pseudobutyrivibrio sp. | reverse complement strand
ATCATCAGAAAGTGAATACTGTGTCTTAGCCATACATACTGGGAAATCTCCCATTCCAAGCTCTTCAATTCTCTTAAGCTCTTTTTCAGCAGCTGGAGAATATGTAACATCATCAGCTCCATAAATCTCTGTAGCAACTGTCTTAATTTTATCCTTAAGCGATAATGAATCCTCGTAAAGTGGCTTGAAGTTGCTCTCTTTGTTTTCAAGTACATAAAGAACCTTCTTGGCAAGCTCAACGCCGCCATCTCCACCTTTTTCCCAAACTTCAGAAAGAGCAAATTCACAGCCCCTTTCCTGACAGAAATTACGAACAAAATCTGTCTCAGCCTGAGTATCTGTAACAAAAGAATTAAGTGTTACAACAACTGGAACACCATACTTTTGAAGATTTTCAATATGCTTTTCAAGGTTTACGATACCCTTCTTCAAAGCATCTAAGTTTTCTGTAGTCAAATCAGCCTTTGGCACACCACCATTATATTTAAGCGCACGAACTGTAGCCACAAGCACAACAGCATCAGGCTTAAGACCAGCCATTCTACACTTAATATCAAAAAACTTCTCTGCTCCAAGATCAGCTCCAAATCCTGCTTCAGTAATTGTAATATCAGCAAGTTTCATAGCAGCCTTAGTTGCACGAACAGAATTGCAACCATGAGCAATATTAGCAAATGGACCACCATGAACAATTGCAGGTGTGTGTTCAAGAGTCTGAATAAGGTTTGGCTTAAGAGCATCCTTCAAAAGCGCTGCCATAGCTCCTGTCGCCTGTAAATCGTCAGCTGTTACTGGCTTGCCATCGAATGAATAAGCAACGATGATTCTGCCAAGTCTCTTCTTTAAATCATGCATATCATCTGCAAGGCAAAGAATAGCCATGATTTCAGATGCTACTGTAATAACAAAATGATCCTCGCGAACCATTCCGTCCATCTTTGAACCAAGTCCAACAACAATATTTCTAAGAGCTCTGTCATTCATGTCGAGACATCTCTTCCACACAATCTGACGAGGGTCGATTCCAAGTGTATTTCCCTGCTGAATATGATTATCAAGCATTGCTGCAAGAAGATTATTAGCAGATGTAATGGCATGGAAATCACCAGTAAAATGAAGGTTTAAGTCCTCCATTGGAACTACCTGGGCATAACCACCGCCTGCAGCTCCACCTTTGATACCAAAGCATGGTCCAAGTGAAGGCTCTCTAAGAGCGAGGCAAGCTTTCTTACCAAGAACGCCCATGGCCTGTCCCAAACCTACTGATGTAGTAGTCTTTCCTTCACCGGCAGGTGTAGGGTTGATTGCAGTAACAAGAACAAGCTTACCGTTCTTATTGCCCTCAATCTTGCTTAAAAGTTCATCGGAGAATTTAGCTTTGTACTTACCATAAAGCTCAAGGTCATCCTCTTGAATATTTAAGGATGATGCAACCTCCTTAATGTGAACCATCTTTGCTTCCTGTGCGATTTGAATGTCTGACTTCATTTACAAACTCCCTTACTATGCATTTATTAGTTCTTCAAACTCTGATATTGCCATTCGAATTTCTCTAGGCTTTGTGCCCATTTCCGGACCAACCACGCCAGCTTCTGCAAGCTGATCCATAATACGGGCTGCTCTATTGAAACCAATCCTGAAGTTTCTCTGGAGGTATCCAATAGAACCCTTTTGATTTTCTATAACAAGACGTCCAGCCTCAGCAAATAATGGATCTCGGGAATTATCCGGCTCCCCAGAGATAGCCACTGAGCCTGAACTGGTCTCAGAGTTTTGAATTTGAGCTTCTATTTCCGAATTATCTTCTGCAGGCTCGTTGTTGTTCTTAAGGAAATCAACAACGGCACTGACCTCATCATCACTAACAAAGGCTCCCTGAATTCTAACTGGTTTAGATAAATTCTGTGGAGCGTAAAGCATATCACCATTTCCAAGAAGATCCTCGGCACCATTCATATCAAGGATGACACGGGAATCATTTCCACTGGAAACGGAAAAGGCAATTCTGGATGGTACATTAGCCTTAATTAAGCCTGTAATAACATTAACAGTAGGCTTTTGTGTTGCAATAATAAGATGAATACCTGCT
>JAFYYE010000440.1 GCA_017557715.1 Pseudobutyrivibrio sp. | reverse complement strand
AGTTGTAATAACATTTTCAGCCAAACCAGCTGTAGAGCTGACAATCTTAAAAGTAGAACCAGGTGCTGTTCTCTGCTGAGTAGCATAATTGTAAAGTGGATTAGCAGCACTGTTTGTTAAATAAGCATAATAATCAGAATCCACTGAATTAGCTAATTTATTATTATCATAGCCTGGATAAGTAACCATAGCTAAAACTTCACCAGTTTTGGTGTCAAGAATAACAGTAGATCCTGAACATGGATCCAACGCAAGCTGACCTGGTGTAAGTTCAAGATTTTTTATCTTGGAACGTACAAATTCGTATGAAGATAGTCTACCAGAAGTAAGCATCTGATAAGTCTCAACGTCCTCTTTTAGTACACCCTGATCGTACAAAATAATACATAACTGAGTGCCAGAAATACCATCATCTAAGAGTAGATACTTATAAATCAAATTTTGAAATGATTTATCCTGAGAAAGATAGTTCAAAATATAATCTACTAAATCATTATAAAGCTCTTCAGTATCAGCATATTTTGCTTCTTTTTCATACTTTGTGATATCAATCCAATTCTGCTCAATAGCATATAGTAAATATTTATTTACAGCCATACTCTCCGATGTCCAGCTTTCCTGAACCTGTGATGAAGTATCTATAGCAGATGAATCAAAAACACCTAAAGATTTTAATTTTGTAACTATATATGTAGAATATGCCTGATATTCTTTTGGCAACTCCTTATATACTACTTCGTTATTAAAATTGAGCTGAGATTTAAGTGTTGCTAAAACAGTTTTTTCTTTCTGTTTATAAGCGCTTAAAACAGCTTTCTCTGTTTCAGATGCATTCTCATCTGAAAAGGCAGTTGTATCAATAATTCCATTGGCAATAAAAGAATTATAGACATCATATATTGGAACAACAACATCCGAAGAAGACGCACTTTCAGATGCATGATATTCTTTGATATTAGCAATTTTAGAATATAGAATACCTGCTATCTCTTGCTCAAGCAAAGTGTATGTAGCCTTCTGTAAATCCATATCAATAGAAAGGTATACATCATTACCTGATACAGCAGGTGTATAATCGCCTTCTGCAATGGTGTTACCCACACTATCAACAAATAATGTCTCCTTACCTTTGACACCAGATAGGTAATCATTCATGTATTTTTCAATACCTGATTTACCAACTATGTCGGTGGATTCGACAGTGTCATCCTTTACGGATAATTCTTTATATTCATCAGTAGAAATCTGACCAGTATATCCTATAATATGAGCAAAGTACTCGCTGTTAGCATATCGTCTTAAGGATTTTTGCTCTATTGCCACACCAGTAAGTTCGTTAACGTTTTCTTCAATGTAAGCTACCGATTCTTCTGAAATATCTGAAGCAATAACTGTGGAAATATACTTTTGATATGAGTTCTGGCCCATATTGTAACGTACTACCATAATTTCATATCTTAAATTTTTATTGTATTCCTCCGAGATATTATAAACTCGCTCGCCTTCAAGATAATTTATAATATCTTCTGCACTAATTGTAGCTTCATCGAGCCCCAATTTCTCATTGAACTCTAAATCATCAACACTTGTTTTTCCAAAAACATCAGCTCTAAAACGTTGGAGAGCACTACCAGAATACATAAACTGATAAGCACCTGAAGAATCAATGTAAATAGGGAAATTGTTATCTATTGAATCGCCATTAGATTCAAGCTTAGTAATAATTTGAGCAATTTCTGAATTTAAAGACTGGCTCTTTTCTTTTTTACTAGAATAAGAACCATTATCCTGAATAGTAACAGCATAAACTAATTCGTTGTATGCTAAGAGATTTCCATTACGGTCATATATATTCCCTCTAGTTGCAGGGAGAGTCTCAGTTTTTTCAAGCTTCAAGTTATAATTGTCCTGATATTCACTTCCGTTAATAATCTGTAAATAAAAAAGACGTGAAATAAGTATAGCGGCAAATATAGCCATCACCGCTGAAACCACGCGAATACGTGAAGAAAATGCATTTATAAAAAAAGTCCTTAATAATTTCCAATTCTATCAGAACCTTTCTTTTCTAATTTTTCTAGCCAATTGTTTATGTGCAAAATAATATAGTAAATAAAAATCGATACCAGTAAAGTATATACAACCTCAGGGAATATGATATTCATTAAATAAAAAGAAAAATCATATCGAGCCTTTATGGCATAAAGAGCTAAATAAGAAAACACTCCATAGACTAAATCGCTAGTACCTATAAGAATTAAAGGAAGTCTTAAATCATCTCCAAAAAACTGTTTTTTAAATAAACCGTTTAGCAGTCCTATATACATATAGACTAATGCATTAAAACCAAATAAGGTGCCTGAAAAAATATCAAGTAACAATCCTGTGAAAAAGCCTACAACTATTCCATGACGACGTCCCTTCATAAATCCATATGTGGATACAACACAAATTAGTACATTTGGAGTGACACCAGCGAGTCTGTATCGAGAAAATATACTTGTCTGCAGTAGAAAACAAACATAAATTGTAACTGCTATTACCAATATTTTTTTGAAATATTGTTTAAAATTATTCACTCTTATAAGACTCCTTTAATTGCTTAATAACTAATACCTCAGATAAATGTTTAAAATCTACAACAGGAGTGATTGTACCAGATTTAGATAAGTCATTTTCGTCTTTATTTACTTCAGAAACATAACCTATCAAAATACCTGGAACATATTTGTCTGAGATGTTAGATGTGACAACCATATCACCAATAGCAACTTTATCTTCACTATCATCTAAGTTCGAAAAAATAATAAGATTGCTAGCTGTCATATTCTCCAAGGAACCTGACACGATACAGTTATCCTCGGTAGAAGAAATTGTAGCACTAACATTTGAAGTATCGTCAATTATTGATCTAACGACAGCATAAGAGTCTCCCACAGATGAAACGATACCTACCAAGCCTCCATCAGCAATAACATTCATATTTACTTTTATGCCATCCTTAGAACCTTTATCAATGGTGAATGTATTGAACCAGTTAGATGTGCTTTTTCCTATAATACGAGCACCAGTTGTGTCATAATCATAATAGCTTTGATCTAATTCATATAATTTCTGAAGCTCATCTAATTCGTCTAGCTTAAGCTCCATACTATTAATCTTAGCATTTAAATCATCAACCTGTGCCTGAAGAGCCTCGTTCTCAGCCACTAATTCCTTACGTGTTTTAGTATCAGCAGATGAAATCGCAATAGTACTTCCAATATAATCAATACCCTTTTGCATCGGAATAAAAATGTGATTAGCAATTGTTTCTAGCGGACCACCAGAAAAACCAGTTGAATAACTAAAAAACAAAAGCATTACACAAATAATAGATAAAATGGTAAGAAGATATTTACTTGGGATTCCACCACTTGCTTTTCTTTGTCTCATATTACCTCGAAATTATTTGAAGATTCTTGTTTTCATTCCATATCCGTACTGCTTGTACTTAGAATCAGAAAGAACCTGACCAAGACCACGAACACATGACTCCTGTGGATCCTCAAATGCGTTTACTTTAATATTTGTAACCTGTGAAAACAGATCTGTCAGCTGATTAAGCTGAGATGTACCACCTGTAAGATAAATACCTGAATGAACAATATCCTTTGCAAGCTCTGGTGGAACCTTTTCCAAAATAAGTTTAACATTTGTGCAAAAGCTCTCCAAATCGGCCTTAATTGCATTGTAGATAACGTCGCTTTCGATTTCCATTTCAATAGGAAGACCACTTACAACATCACGTCCAACAACTGTAAGTTTTTCTCCACGTCCCTCTAAAGCAGAACCAATCTCTTCCTTAAGCTGTTTTGCAGTCTTCTGTCCAATAACAAGGTTATAATTTCTCTTGAGGTGAGTAACAATTGACTCATCAATCTGATTTCCACCAAATGGAAGAAGTTCTGATAATACAAGGCCTCCAAGAGAGATAACAGAAATCTCTGTAGTATCTGCACCTAAATCTACAACCATAACACCTGTAGGCTCAGAGACATCAAGTCCCATACCAATAGCACATGCGATAGGCTTTTCACAAACCTTAATAGAATGTGGCTTGTTTTTTGATTTACTAAATAAATCAGAAAAAGCTTTCTTTTCTACTTCAGTAATGTCTGTAGGTACTGCA
The DNA here is from genome assembly GCA_017557715.1 of Pseudobutyrivibrio sp. GTDB lineage: Bacteria > Bacillota > Clostridia > Lachnospirales > Lachnospiraceae > Pseudobutyrivibrio. The sequence continues at coordinate 5,412 of JAFYYE010000440.1, read as the reverse complement.
ACAACAATATCTGCACCTTTAATCTTGCCCTTAAGATCCTTTTCGAGAACCTCAAAAAGCATAGTCTGCATATTATCGAAATCGGCAATAACACCTGACACGATAGGGAATGAAACTTCAATTGTGTCTGGTGCTTTTTCGTACATAGAATATGCACTGTCACCGTATGAATACATCTGATTTTTGTTAATAATAGCAATAGTATTTTTAATGTTTAAAATTTGACTGTTAGAACCACTAAAAATTTTTAAATTCTGTGTTCCTATATCAATACCGAATGAACCTGGCATAATTTTCCTCCAATAAATATTTTAGTAAAAAACCCATAATCAATAGAATTTTAGCACAGTTGACTAGGGTTCACAAGGTTAGCATCTACAAGTTTTTGTAAGGATTTAAGGATGCCAAGCTTGGCATGATTCCATGTTAAACCACCTTGGAAAAAGGCTGTATATGGTGCTCTAAGAGGACCATCAGCAGAAAGCTCTATTGATGAACCCTGAACGAATGCTCCAGCTGCCATAATAACCTGAGAATCGTATCCTGGCATATCCCAAGGTTCAGGAGTGACATATGAATCAACTGGCGCTGCTGCCTGTATACCCTCGCAAAAAGCTATTAATCCTTCTGGCTTTAAGAAAGAAACAGCCTGAATAATGTCATATCTTGGCTCTATTGAATTTGGGATGCAAAGGAATCCAAGCTTTTCATATACATTTGCAGCAAATATAGCACCCTTTAATGCTCCAGCAACAACTGTTGGAGAAAGGAAAAATCCCTGATAAAAAGATTGCATAATCCCAAGTGATGCGCCGACTTCTTTTCCTAAACCTGGTGAAGTAAGTCTATGAGCTGCATTTTCTACACACTTCTTAGTTCCTACAATATAGCCACCAATTGGAGCAAGTCCACCACCTGGATTCTTAATGAGTGAACCAACACACATATCTGCTCCCACTTCTGTTGGTTCTATTTTTTCTACAAACTCACCATAGCAATTGTCAACCATGCAGATAATATCTGGCTTAATTCCTTTAATAAATGAAATAAGCTCTCCGATTGCCTCTACAGAAAGTGTTGGGCGATTAGCATATCCCTTTGAACGCTGAATTGTAACAAGCTTTGTACGTTCATTAATAGCTGCCTTTATGCCATCAAAATCAAAGCCCCCCTCTTCTGTCAAATCCACCTGCGCATATGTAATTCCATATTCAGCCAATGAACCGTTTGAAGGTCTGATTCCGATAACCTCTTCAAGAGTGTCATATGGTTTTCCAACAGGCGATAATAATTCATCACCAGGACGAAGATTACTCATAAGGGCTAATGCTAAAGCATGAGTCCCACATGTAATTTGCGGACGGACAAGAGCATCTTCTGCTTTAAATACAGAAGCATACACTTTTTCAAGAGTATCTCTTCCGATATCGTCATAACCATATCCTGTGGAAGTGTTAAAGCACTCTGCAGCAACTCTGTTATCCTGCATAGCTTTAATTACTTTAAGCTGGTTGTACTCTGCTACCTCATCAATCTCTTTAAAACGAGACTCTAAATCTTTAAGAATCGAGGTTCCATAATTGTAAACCTCATTTGAAATACCAAGTTCCTTATAAATGTTTAACAATTTATATAATTCCTTTCTCTTTTAAGGTTAATAATATTTTATCTAAAAGCTGTTGTTCTGTAATAAGCTCGGTTTTATCAAGCCAAACAACCTCTTTTTCTCTCCTAAACCATGTCAATTGGCGCTTTGCATAATTTCTAGAATTTTTCTTTATTAGCTCTAATGCGTCATTTAATGACATTTCACCATTAATACTTGAAATTATTTCTTTATAGCCAATTCCATCCATCGAAGTCATTCCAGGCTTACAACCGTAATCTAGAAGCTTTTTCACCTCTTCGACAAGTCCAGCCTCAGCCATTTTATCTACACGTAAATCTATGCGATTATACAACAATTCTCTATCATCATTTAATACAAAATATGCGAAATTATATGGACTTATTCTGTCTCTTTCACGCTTGTTGTGAACAGAGAACTGTTCCCCAGTTTGTTTATAGTACTCTAATGCTCTGATAACTCGCTTACGATTATTTGCTGGAATTGATTCTGCCGATTCAATATCCACCTTTTTCAGCATATCATGTAATGCTTCATTCCCATGAATATCAGCATATTCCTCTAAATAAGCACGATATTCATGGTCGATTTCCTGATCTGTAAACTGGATATCATATAGAATGGCCTGAATATAAAAACCTGTGCCACCACAGATAATTGGAATCTTCCCTTTGGCATATATTTCATCCATCGCTTTAAGAACCATTTCCTTGAATCGAACAACATGAAAGTCCTCAGTTGGCTCAATTACATCAATCAAGTGATGACAAACACCATCCATTTCATCAGGCATAATCTTCGCTGTGCCTATATCCATATGCTTATAAACCTGCATACAATCAGCAGAAATAATCTCGCCATTAATAGCTTTGGCGAGATTAATTGAAAGTGAAGTTTTTCCAACAGCAGTTGGACCTGTAAGCACTACTAATTTATTCATTAAATTATCCTTTTAAATTTTTTACCAAGGTCATACTCAGAAAATGAAATCATCGTTGGTCTGCCATGAGGACAATGATATGGATTATCTAACTTTAATAATTCATCAATTAATGTCTTTATTTCTGGAATAGAAAGACGATTGTTACCCTTTACGGCCGCTTTGCAAGACATCGATGCTACTTTTTCAATAATCATATCAAACGAATCGCTGGCTTTATATGATTGACATTCCGCCAAAACTTCTAAGAAAAACACTTTTGGATCGAGGTTGAGTAGATTTCCTGGAATGCCATTAATTACAATCTCATTTCCACCAAAGCTTTCTACTCTATAACCTAATTTTTCAAAAGCCTCACGATAATTTTCAAACAGCAATATATCCTGTGGAGATAATGAAATAACAACTGGCGGACTAATCATCTGTGATGTCATTTCATTATTCTTTAGTCGAGCCATAGTTTTTTCGAATAGAACCTTTTCATGTGCAGCATGCTGGTCAATTATATACATATTTTTATCATACTCCACAATCCAATATGTATCAAAAACCTGACCGATTATTTTATGTTCCTTCACAGCTTCCTTATCTAAGAAACAAATTTGCTCATATTTTTCACCGCCCCTATTCTTCTCAGCGAACTTCTTTTCATAAGGAGTATCATTATGAATTTGAGCAGTTATAGATTGTTTTATCTTTTCAAGTCTATTCTTTTCAAATGGTTCAGGCGCCTTTACTCTTGGTGCAACAACATCTGGAACTACCTGATTTACATTTGAACTTATCTCTTCATTTGAAGAAGAAATTGTTTGAACAACCTGCTGTATAATCGGCTCTGGCTTTGAAACAGGCTCATCTATGCGACTTTCTAAAACATCCTCTCGTCTTCTAAGTCTTTCGTTTATGCGTTTTGTTAATAATTCGCATATACGTGTCTCGTTTTCAAAACGAACCTCTTGCTTTGTAGGGTGAACATTAACATCCACAGCTGCATCTGTAAAATCAATGTTTAGTACAAAGAATGGATACTGATGTCCCATTAAAAAGCCATAATAACCCTCTTCGCAAGCCTTTGAAAGACTATTGCTCTTGATGTAACGACTATTTACAAAGAAGTGTTCAAAGGCTCTATTTCCTCTTGCTATAACTGACTGACCTATAAAGCCTGATATTGACACCTCATCATCCTTGTAATCAATATCCAAAACATTTGAAGCTATCTGACGACCATAAATCTGATATATAGTATCCGACAATGAACCATTCCCTGAAGTCATGAGCTTTTCTCTACCATTTAAAATGAATTTAAATGATATTTCCGGATGAGAAAGAGCTAAGTGTTCAACAACATCAAAAACATAGCTTCCCTCTGTACTCTCAGACTTTAAAAACTTCTTTCGGGCAGGTGTATTGTAAAAAAGTTGTCTAACTATAAAAGTTGTGCCATCAGGTGCACCAACATCAGTCAAAGATATTTCCTTTGCTCCTTCAATTATGTAGCTGGCACCAAGCAAAGAGTCTTTTGTCTTTGTGATTAATTCAACCTTTGAAACCGCGGAAATGCTTGATAAAGCCTCACCACGAAAGCCCAACGAACGAACATTATCCAAATCAACTGCACTTGAAATCTTAGAAGTGGAATGACGAAGAAAAGCAATCTGAATCTGATCTTTTTCAATACCAGAACCATTATCTGTAATTCGAAGGTATTCTATTCCACCGCCTTTTATTTCTACTGAAATAGCAGTTGCACCTGCATCAATACTGTTTTCTATTAACTCCTTGGCAACAGATGCAGGACGTTCTACTACTTCTCCAGCAGCGATTTTATCAATTGTCTCTTGACTCAGTAAATTAATTTTTCCCATTATTCATTAACCTTATTGTGAAACTCGAATAAAATATTCATTGCTTCAAGTGGAGTTATTTTAGTCACATCTAAATCCCTAAGGCTGGCAATTATCTCCGCTTCATTTTCAGAAATTGTGACCCCCTCAAGGCTCTTTAGTTTTTCTTCAATCTGCTCTCTAATTGAGATTCTATCAGAAACGGCAGCAATGTCATTTTCATTAAGTGAATTGACAATCGTACGCGCTCTAGATAAAACCTCTTCAGGAAGACCTGCTAATCTGGCAACCTGAATACCATAACTTTGGTCTGCACCACCTGGAATGATTTTTCTCAGGAATATGATATCCTCTCCAAGCTCCTGAACAGCAATACAGTAATTATGAACACCCTTTATCTGACCTTCAAGCTCTGTAAGCTCGTGATAATGTGTTGCAAAAAGAGTTTTGGCACCAATCTGATATGCGATATGCTCAACAACAGACCATGCAATAGAAAGTCCATCATAGGTGGAAGTACCACGACCGATTTCATCTAAAATCAACAATGATTTGTTAGTTGCATTATGAAGAATATTAGCAACTTCATTCATCTCAACCATAAAGGTAGACTGTCCGGTGGACAAATCATCACTTGCTCCTACTCTAGTAAAGATTCTATCGACAACACCAATTTGTGCAGACGCTGCCGGAACAAAACTTCCTATCTGAGCCATTAAAACTATAAGTGCAACTTGGCGCATATAAGTAGATTTACCAGCCATATTAGGTCCTGTAATAATGGCAATTGTATTAGAATCCAAATCTAACTGACAGTCGTTAGAAATAAATTGATCAGCGTTAATCATCTGCTCAACAACAGGATGACGACCATCTTTAATATCGATGATGCCGCGATTATCAATTATAGGTCTAACATAGTGATTCTTTTCTGCAACAACAGCCATAGAAATAATGGCATCTAATAAAGCAATTGCTTTAGCAGTAATCTGAATTCT
>JAFYYE010000439.1 GCA_017557715.1 Pseudobutyrivibrio sp. | reverse complement strand
GCCATTGTTAAATCATCCTGAGCTGCAAGTCCATAAGCTAAGCGAGCTCCATCTATAAATAGAGGGATATTATATTCATTACATATAGAAGAAATGGCTTCAAGCTCTGAGCGCGAGTAAAGTGTGCCATACTCTGTTGGATATGAAATGTATACCATGCCTGGATTGACCATGTGCTCACAGCTATCATCTGCATAATGAGTTTCCAGCATATCTTTCAACTCAGAGGCGTCAAGCTTTCCTTCGTGAGCTGGGATAGTGATTACCTTGTGACCGCTGTACTCAATAGCACCCGCTTCATGAACTGCAACATGACCTGTTGCTGCTGCAACAACACCATCATAATTCGAAAGCATCGAATCAATTACAACCTGATTTGTCTGCGTGCCACCAACAAGGAAATAAATATCAGCCTTTGGGCAATTGATATATTCCCTAATTCTTTTCTTTGCCGCCTCACAGAATTCATCCTCTCCATATCCAGGAGTAGAGACCATGTTACTTTCTGTTAATGCCTGCAATACCTTTGGATGGCAACCTTCAGCGTAATCACATGAAAAATACAACATAACATACCTCCTTATACGTATATACAAAAAAGGCAACCGCTTTTTGCGATTGCCTTTAGCGCAGAGGGTGGGATTCGAACCCACGCGCCCTTGCGGACAAACGGTTTTCAAGACCGCCTCGTTATGACCTCTTCGATACCTCTGCATGTATCTCTCGGACACGAGTAGTATAATATCACCCCTATACCCATATGTCAACAAAAATAACAAAGTTTTTTCGAAAAATTTTGAATTCAGAATTGTGCGACAATGCCGCATTTTTCCTAACTTTTCTGGCGATGCATCTAGCGCTTATTTTTTAGTATTGCTTCACCAAAAGCAATGTCCTCTGGAGTGGTGACTTTTATATTGAGATAAGAGCCCTGAATCATGTGAACATCGTGGTCTGTAGCCAGCTCCACAATCATGGCATCATCGGTAATATTAGTATTTGCTGTGGCAATAACCTTATCATATGCGCCGCGAATAAGATTGTACTCGAAGCACTGCGGTGTTTGAACTATCCAGACGTTGCTTCTATCTGGAGTGTCCAAAACCTTTCTATGGTCATCTGTCAGCTTAACTGTATCTTTTGTAGGCATACCTACTACGCAGGACTCATAAAGAGCAACTGCAGACATACATCTATGAATTATATCTATAGAAACAAAAGCGCGGGCGCAGTCGTGAATAAGAACATAGCCGTCATCTATAGCCTGAAGGCCTGCATAGACAGAATCATATCGCTCTTCTCCACCTTCTACGATAGCGACACACTTATCTATATGATATTTTTCAATAATTTCTTTGCGGCATTTTTCTATGTCGCCGGAAGCCACTACAAGAACAATCTGAGTGACTTTACTCTCCTGAAACGTACGAAGACAATGAACCATCAATGGAACACCGTCTAACTGCATGTATTGTTTTGGAATGTCTTGTTCCATACGCTTGCCGCTTCCAGCTGCAAGTACTATGGCTGTGAATTTATTCATTATCGCTCTCCAAGTTTAAGATTTGGGATAGCATTAAGATCCCAGCTGTCACGTCGACCTGCTAAATACTCATAATATGCTGCTGCACCAATCATGGCTGCATTATCTGTACAGAGGATTGGTGATGGATGATAGAAGGCTACACCCTTCTCCTGACACATCTTTTCCATAGCTGCACGAAGAGTCTGGTTAGATGCCACACCTCCTGCAATTGCAAATTTATCCATTCCGAATTCATCAATAGCAAGAGCCGCATGTTCGCATAAAGTATCTATAACTGTCTGCTGGAAAGATGCCGCAACATCAGCCTCATTTATAGTCTCACCCTTCATCTGGGCGCCGTTAATATAATTTAAAACCTGCGATTTTAATCCGCTGAACGAGAAATCGTATACTCCATCAGAAACCTTTGGACGGGTAAACTGGATAGCAAAAGGATCACCATCGTGGGCAGCCTTTTCTATCTTAGGTCCACCTGGATAGCCTAAGCCAATAGCACGGGCAACTTTATCAAAAGCTTCGCCGGCTGCATCATCTCTAGTACGTCCAAGAATTTCGTATTTACCATAATCAGCCACACGTACAAGATGAGTGTGACCTCCTGAAACAACCAAACAAAGGAATGGTGGCTTTAAATCTTTATTTTCGATATAGTTTGCACTGATATGGCCTTCGATGTGATGAACACCGATAAGAGGGAGCTGCTCAGCAAATGCAATAGCCTTCGCCTCAGCAACGCCTACAAGAAGTGCACCAACAAGCCCTGGACCATATGTAACCGCAATGGCGTCCATTTCTTCAAGTCCCATGTCAGCCTCTTCAAGAGCCTGCTCAATAACCTGATTGATGCGCTCGATATGCTTACGGGATGCAATCTCTGGGACTACACCACCGTATAGTGTATGAAGTGGTATCTGTGTGGATATCACATTACTTCTAACATCTCTTCCGTTGATAACTACAGCTGCTGCTGTCTCATCGCAAGAGCTTTCAATTGCTAATATTTTGATTTCTTTAGTATCCATTTACCTTATCCTCTGAAGACAGCCTCCAAGTAAGGATTTTCCAATTTCCATTCTTATCCTTTCTCAAACAGAAATCCTCATAAGTTCTATCATATGTGCTTCCCTCGCGGATAAAATAATAGGTAGAAACAAAAGCACATTCATAGCCATTTACGGTTTTGTACTGAACTTCTTTAGAATCACTAACCGTAGCTGAAACGATAGTTCTGGAACGGTTGCGATAATCCTGTATTTCTAGATTAAGGGAAGCGAGATATGTATCCCTTGGATTGTACTGTAATAATTCATCATCCATGAGAAATCTGGCCTGG
>JAFYYE010000438.1 GCA_017557715.1 Pseudobutyrivibrio sp. | reverse complement strand
GCCGTGATCGCCGGGAAGAAACAGGAACCCGGAGCATTGATGCCGATTCTGCAGGCGGCGCAGGAGATCTACGGTTATCTCCCGATCGAAGTGCAGACCATCATTGCCGAGGAAATGGATGCTATCAATTTACTCTACGCAGGATTCCAACATCCAGTCTATTGTAGAAGAAGAAATTAACAACACTGATAATTACAACAAGCTTGCGAAGGTTTCCTTCTCATACAGACTTACAATAAATAAGGCTGATGGTTCTACAAAGAATTATTCAGATACAACAATGCTTTCTTATTATCAGGCTAGCAATAAGAACTATAATCTGGAATTTGATTCGGAGGAAGCTGCTGCTGAAGCAATTGAAGCCTACAAGGCCGCTGTAATGGAAGAAGGCGATGAGGTCGGTGGTGAATCAGTCACTTATACACTTCAACCACAGGCTGCCATGACAATTATCAACCATTCAACTGGTGAAGTTGTAGCAATGGTTGGAGGACGAGGTGACAAAACCGCTGCCAAAACTTTAAACCGCGCAACTGGCATCACACGTCAGCCTGGTTCAACATTCAAGGTTATCGCTTGTTACGCTGCTGCACTTGATGCTGGTGGCATGACACTTGCTTCCGTTGAAAATGATATGCCTACCACATACCGTGATGGTACATCACTTAAAAACTATAACAACTCATACCTTGGCTGGACTAACATTCGTACAGCTATCACCAATTCAATCAACGTTGTCACTGTTGAGGTTATGGGTGATATCGGTACCAGTCTTGGTTTCCAGTACGCAAAAGATTTAGGAATTACCACTCTTACAGATGGTGATAACAACCAGGCTCTTGCCCTTGGCGGTATCACAAAAGGTGTTACTAATGTAGATTTGACTGCCGCTTACGCAACAATCGCAAATGGTGGCGAGTACAACAAGCCAATCTTCTACACCACTGTAGTTGATCATCAGGGAAATATTATTCTTGATAATAGAGAGAACACTTCTAAGAGAGTTTTAAAACCTACAACAGCTTGGCTTCTTACAAGCGCTATGCAGGATGTTATGACTGCTGGTACAGGTAAGGTTGCTAATTTCGATGGTATGGCTGTAGCCGGTAAATCAGGTACTACAACAAAGAATCGAGATACAGTCTTTGCAGGCTTTACACCTTACTATACAGGCGTTATTTGGGGTGGATTTGACGACAATACACCACAAAGTTACACTACATATTCAAAAGTAATTTGGAAGGCTGTAATGAGCCGAATTCACCAGGGCTTAGCATATAAGAGTTTCACTCAGCCATCTGGAATTGTTACAGCTACAGTTTGTAAGAAATCTGGCAAGCTTGCCGTAGGTGGTGTGTGTGACTGCGATCCTAGAGGTTCACAGGTTTACACTGAATACTTTGAGCAGGGAACAGAGCCTACCGAATACTGTGACAAGCATTATCTTGGCAATGTGTGTACACAGTCTCACATGTTTGCCACATCAGGTTGTCCACATTATTCAGGTGTGTTTATTATTGGAGCCGCTCCTGGTTCAGATGATGAACCATATGGCGTAGATGCAACAACATTCGGACAGTATTGTCCTCTTCATATAGGCGAACCACTTCCTAACTCTGGTTCATTCGGAGGTAGTGCCGGCGGCACAGAGACCACCTCTGATGGAGTAAAGATACAAGTAATTGGAGGAGAATAATAAGCATATAAAAAAGAGCTCATAATGAGCTCTTTTTTGATTGCCACGGCGCACCCTCTTTGCCGAAGGCAATCATAATGGGTGCTGCCTTCCTTGTTCTAAACTTCAAATATCATATCGCCATAGCTTGGCATTGGCCATGATTCCTTATCTACAATCATCTCTAACGCGTCAACTGGACGACGTAGATTCTCCATTGCCTTAACAACTTCATCATGATAGAAATTAGCTTTCTCGCAGCTAGATGCTTTCATAGTGTATGCTTTTTCGTTAGTTTCCTTAAGTGCAATAAGTGCATCCTTAGCTTCACGAAGGTAATTAGATACCTTGATAAGAAGTTCCTTCTGAGTGCTTACATCAGCCTCAGGGCAGGCATCTGAAATAGTGCCAATAGAAAGACCAAGCTCTGTAGCATAGCTAATAACAGCTGGAATAATCTGCTTAGAAGCCATATCAATCATAGTACGTGCTTCGATGTTGATTGACTTGATGTACTGTTCATACTCGATTTCTGCACGAGACTCAAGCTCAACCTTTGAGAATACACCGAACTTTTCGAACATTGAAACTGTGGCATCAGTAGTAAGCGCTGGAATTGCTTCTACTAAAGAATTAATGCTCTTTAATCCACGCTTCTCAGCTTCTTCTATCCACTCGCTACCATATCCATTTCCATTGAATACGATTCGCTGGTGCTCTGTAGCAAGCTTTTTAATCATATCATGAACAGCTGAATCAAAGTTCTTAGCCTTCTCAAGCTCATCACAAGCCTCACAAAGTGCCTCAGCCATAATTGTATTTAACACAACGTTTGGCTCACCAACTGAATCCTGTGAACCTGGCATTCTGAACTCGAATTTGTTTCCAGTGAATGCAAATGGTGAAGTACGGTTTCTATCTGTGGCATCCTTACGGAAATCAGGAAGAGTCTTAACACCTGTAGCAAGATTCTCACACTTCTTTGATTTTGTAGCTGTACCAGTAGAAATTAGCTGTGTAAGTACGTCCTCAAGCTGTTCTCCAAGGTAAACTGAGATGATTACTGGAGGTGCTTCGTTTCCGCCAAGACGGTGGTCGTTGCCAACATCTGCAGCAGACTCGCGAAGAAGATCTGAATGCTTATCAACAGCCTTTAATACTAAGCAAAGCACAAGGAGGACCTGAATGTTCTCGTGTGGTGACTTG
>JAFYYE010000437.1 GCA_017557715.1 Pseudobutyrivibrio sp. | reverse complement strand
TTAGAGGGAGCCAAGGTAAAAGTTGTAGCAGAGCTCATGCCATACTCAGGTGGTTTAAAGAGAAATATTGTACAGTGTCTTGATGACTTTGGTATTCCTCTTAAGCTCAGCCATACAGTTGTTGATATCGAGGGCAAGGAGCACCTTACAGCAGTTACAATTGCAGCAGTTGATAACAAGGGCAAGCCAATTCCAGGCACAGAGGAAAGATATACTTGCGATACTCTTCTTCTTTCTTGCGGACTTATTCCAGAGAATGAGCTTTCAAGAAATGCAGGCATAGAGATGAGCCCTATTACAAGTGGTCCAATCGTAAACGAGTCTCTTGAGACAAATATTCCAGGTGTATTTGCCTGCGGTAATGTTCTTCACGTTCACGACCTTGTAGACTATGTTTCTGAGGAAGCAGACAGAGCTGGCCAGAACGCAGCTAAGTTTGTTAAGGGAGAGCTTTCAGAAGCAAAGGCTGATATTGAGATCGTTGCAACTGAAGGCGCACGCTACACTGTTCCATCTACAATCAATGTAGACAGAATGGATGACAAGCTTACAGTTCGTTTCAGAGTAGGTGCCGTTTATAAGGATTCATATGTAAGCGTATACTTTGATGATGAGCGCGTAATGCATAACAAGAAACGAATCATGGCCCCAGGTGAGATGGAGCAGGTTATTTTACTTAAAGATAAGCTTGCTGAAAAGCCAGGATTAAAGAAAATTACAGTAAAGATTGAGAACGAATAGGAGGCGGCAGATAGATTATGGAAAAAAGAGAATTAACTTGTATCGGCTGCCCAATGGGTTGCCAGATTACAGTAGAGCTTGAGGCAGGCGAGGTTGTCTCAGTTACAGGTAACACCTGCAAAATTGGCGAGAATTATGCTAAAAATGAAGTAACACATCCTGAGAGAACAGTTACATCTACAGCTGTTATTTTAGGCGGCGACAAACCACGTGTATCGGTAAAGACAAAGTCAAACATCCCAAAAGATAAAATCGCTGATGTAATGAAAGAAATTGACGCAGCAGTTATGAAAGCTCCTGTTCATATTGGAGACGTAGTTGTGAAAGACGTCTGCGGAACCGGCGTAGACGTCGTAGCAACTCGCAATGTCGAGACAGTTTAATAGGGTTAATACGAAAAGGAAATGGCTGGCACCTAACGGCGCCAGTCTTTTTTTCTATATAACTAAGGTGTCTATCTAATTACTCAATAAGAATTGTGCATAAAATAGTTGCATAAAATCAAACAAGAATATATAATGGGGAAAGTTCGTTAGCTAAATCTAACTAAAATAAGTTGCAACTAAATAAAAAATTATAGGACATAATATGAGGAGATTAGACATGAAAATAAATAAGTTACTTAGCCTTGCACTTGCTGCTACTATGACACTTTCACTTGCTGCCTGTGGACAGGCAAATGATACAGCAACTACTGAAGAAAAAGTAGTTGAAAGGGAAGCAACAGCTGAAACTGTTACAGTTACAGATGTAAAGGGAGAGGTTGAAATTCCAACAAATCCCCAGCGTATCGTAGATTTAAGTGGAAACAGTGACATCCTGTCAATCCTTGGCTATAAGGTTGTTGGTACAGCAAACAGTGATGCATATGACTATACAAAGTTCCCAGCATACCTGGAAGAGGAATTGGCTGGTGCCGAGATTTTAGGATATAGCATGCAGGATACAATGGATATCGAAAATGTTATGAATCTTAATCCAGACTTGATTATCATTTCAACAGTTCAGGAAAAGCTTTATGATCAGCTTTCAGAGATTGCTCCAACAGTAATGATTCAGCTTGAGGCTCTCAACTGGAAAGACGATATATACACAATTGCAGAAATCTTTGGTAAGACTGATGCAGCAGACGAATGGCTTGCAGACTATGAAGCAAAGGCTACAGAGGTTGGAAATCAGATTAAAGAAAAATATGGTGAAGACACTACATATCTTTCATTCCTGGCAAGTGGTGGTCAGTTCTTCGTATTTACAGGTACAGGTTTTGGATCAGTGCTTTATGAGGATTTGGGACTTGAAAGACCAGCAGGTCTTCCAGAGCAGGATGACATCAGCCTTCCAGTAGTTACCTACGAAGGATTAGCATCAATCGAAGCAGATGTAATCTTTGCTATCGCAACAGAAGATGATAAGGCAGACATGGATTCAAACGCTATTTACAACAGCCTTGATGCAGTTGTAAATGGAAATGTTGTAGATCTTCCATCATCACCATACTTCAATCAGGGATATAGCTGTATTGGTAGAGAATTGTTGCTAGATGAAATATCTAATATGTTAGGAAACTTATAATGAAAAAAAATACTAAAGAATTGGTGATTCTTTTAGCTGGCATCCTGGCTCTTGTAGTCGGGGTGCTAATTGCTGTTATAAAAGGAAGTATGGATATAGGATTTAATGATATCGTAAATGCCTTATTCAGATATTCAGGCTCCTTGGAAGATATGTTAATAAGAGATGTGCGTTTACCAAGAGCAATTGCTGCAGTGATGGTGGGCGGTAGCCTTGGACTGGCGGGCTCTCTGATGCAGGGTGTTACCAGAAATCCAATTGCAGAACCATCCCTGTTGGGAATTAGCCAAGGAGCTACATTAGTGGTGGCTATTTTTTATGCTTTAGGAAAGTCCACCACTCTCATTGGAACCCTTGGAGCATCCCTGGTGGGAGCACTTGTCACAGGATTAGTGGTAATTATTTTTGCACTTTATAATCCATCAAATATGTCAGTTTCCAGATTACTCTTAGCTGGAACTGCTCTTAGTACATTTTTGATTTCCATTACAAACATCATTGGCCTTTTATCAAATCAGTCTCAGATGATTGGCTTTTGGATAGCAGGTGGATTCAGAAATGCCACTTGGAGCGAAGCAACACTTGCGATGGTGGTAGGCATCATAGCCCTTATGATTGCTATTTTATTTTCACCAAAAATAAATATTGTAAGCCTTGGAGATGATGTGGCTATAGGACTCGGAGCTGATCCTAAAAAGGTGAGATTTTCTACATTACTGTTGATGATTCCTCTTTGTGCTATGACAGCTGCAGTGGGGCGCACTATCGGATTTGTTGGACTTATTGTTCCTCAGATTGTAAGACTTACTATTGGTGAAGATT
>JAFYYE010000436.1 GCA_017557715.1 Pseudobutyrivibrio sp. | reverse complement strand
CATCGCCAGCCATAACAACCACAACAGGCTTTTCATCCACTACAAATGACAATGTCTTCGCAATCTCTGGCTCGCTACAACCAATCTGCTGAGCAGCATGCTCCACCGTATCAATAGTCTCTGTATGCTCTGTGAGCCTGTCCCCCAGAGACTTCTCATCTAGGAATGCTTTTACCTTCTCATTAATCATCGCTATACCTCCATGTTAAATTCAATTATAGCGAAGCAATGCTATTAGCAGGAAATAAAAGATTTCTATTGCTAGTTATAAATCTCATCTATAATCTGCCAAAACCATTTTCTCTACTAAGAACGCTAAAACCTCAACCCACACTTAGGGCAATAATCAAAATCTTCCGCTGTCTCATAGCCACAATTACTACAACGCTTAAAGAAACCTCTGCCCTGACTTACCTTGGTTAAATCCTGTGGTTTTATCTGCAACTCTTCTCCTGAAGCTATGCGCTTTCCTATCTCCGGATCAAGTTCATAGACTGTACCACAGCAGCTCATCTGAACATAATATCTTCTGTTCCATTTAAATGTAGGAATAAAGAAAAGCGATATAAGCCTCTAATCTTCCTTAAAAATCTCATTATCCTTATCAAAGAATACCCAGTCGCCTTCATTGATATCCTTGGCCAGCAGCTCTGCGTCTGCCACCTCCATATCAATCTCCTGTCCTGTCTCGTCACGTAATCGGAGCAACACCTGAAACTGGTATCCCTCCGGTCTCTCCTCGCAGCCATAATCTGCTTCTTGGATTCTTTTTACAATGTACTTCAAGCTAATTTCCTTCTTTCTAACTTATTTTCCCCTCTACTATAACCATTCTGAAACTACTTGTTTTGATTCTTTAGCCTGTGCACCCTAATCTGGCTGCTGGCCATCATGTGCTTTCCATGCACATTCTGTGAGTCTCATATCCGTAAATATAGCTTTAAAAGTTGAATCTTCAGGACTGCAAGCATATACTCCAA
The DNA here is from genome assembly GCA_017557715.1 of Pseudobutyrivibrio sp. GTDB lineage: Bacteria > Bacillota > Clostridia > Lachnospirales > Lachnospiraceae > Pseudobutyrivibrio. The sequence continues at coordinate 2,762 of JAFYYE010000436.1, read as the reverse complement.
ATCGAATTGTTCCACCGCCTTCCCACATATGACACACTCTCATCTGTGAAAAGTTTTTACCATCTGTTGAACATTCGATACAATAATCATCCTCCCTACGACTTAAGCGATACCACATATATTTAACATCTGCTGGTATAGCTGTAGTTGCCCAGTCTGAATAACCATGATTTGTCACTACTGAACCCAAATGCTGGAATTCATCATTCTCATATTCAACTGATGCCTTTAGCCAATTATCCGAATCCAAATACAGGACAATACCGCATTGGTCAAAACGATGATGACTTTCTGAGAAATCAGTCTTCACAATAAATGAAAAGAATTTCTCATCTGTTTCCATTTGGAGCACAGGTGCATTATCATTACGAAAATGATAATACGTTCTCTGCCATAAATCTGTATGTGGCTCTGTAGTGATTTCTATTCTATCTTCTTTAATCTCAAACTCTCTTGGCGCTCTTGTCCATTCCAACTTTTCAATCATACTAAGTTACCCCACCTTCACAACTCTCCTATATTCTTACTTCAACCTTTACAGGCGACTTTACTAACCTAGAAAACTCTTCTCCCGCATTCTTAGAAGTTCCAGTTATCAGACCATAATGAACAGGAATAGCCACTTCTGGTGCAATTGTATTGATTAGTTCAGCTGCCTTGCTTTTCATTTTTTCAGGAACAACTAACACTGTATTCTTATTAGCGACCTTTTCTATGGCTTCTGGCGAGAAGTGATCATAATGGTCATGAGTAACTAATATAAATGCAGCATCACGTGGTGTTTCATCCATCTCAAATGGATCTACATAAACCGCCCTATCTCCAACATCAATGCAAATACTATTGTGCTTAAATACTTTAATCTTTTCTGTCATTAGTGCCCCCTTACTTAGCATTCACGAATTGCATAAATCATCTGCCAGATAGATCCTGGCCCCAGCCCTGGAATCTTATACTGAATCAATTCCTCATCTATATACGCATCTTCCTTTTATTCATACTGACTGAATCAGAACAATGCTTTAAAAATATGCTGCAAGCTGAGGAATGCAAGCTATGACACCACTCGCAATCAAAATAATCCCTGTGCCCATAAAAGAAATCATAAATACTCTTGAACAGAGTTTGGAATCTTTTTCACTCATCTGATCCTTGAGTCCTCTGAAAATCATCCCAAGTGCCCAGCCCAGGTAAGTGGAGAAAAGTCCCCCTGCAATCAGCGCTACACCTTCTACACTGACTTTTATAAATGGATGATATGCATTCACCAGAAAAATAACAGCTATAGCCACCACGATTACTAATACAGGTGTCATCAGTCGAATTACTCGCATGCTGCTCTCAGCTTCTTTACGCTGCTTTTCATTTGCGCTTAGGATGTCATCATCCAGAATTCTTCGGTTATTTCCTGCAAAATTCAAAAGAAAAAATCCCCAGACACCGGCAACTAACAATACCGGGACAAAAAATGTAAGTTCAAACATGTTCTTCTCCTACTCCAAATTTATCGAGTCATTTATATCCTTTTTCTACTTTTTCTTAGGTGCTGGCAGTTCATCTACCATCGCATTAAATAACTCATGCAGGAAATCTCTGTTATCTATATCATCCACCAACAACATTTCCTTCGCTCCCTCATAAGGCAATTCTAGAGAAGCTTCTGGCATCATAGTCATGGCAGATTTTGTCGGCTTCACAAGAAATCTATCATCATAGATTCCACCTACAATCTTCCCCTGATAATAAATGATGTACTCACCCATCATTGCCTTGTATGTGATGTCATCCAGTGATGACAGTTGCTCTAAGACATATTCTAAGTACTCTTTGCTTGATGCCATTTATTCGCCCCCACGTTATTCTAACCTAATCGCATTAATTACCGGCTCCTCATATGGATGAACCCGCCTGATAGCTTCAACCGTTTTATCCTTGTTAGCATCCTCTACATTAAACTCTACTTTCAGCTCTGGCTCCTCACTCCACTGACCCTTCTGGCCAACTGTAGGATTCGAGCCTTCATCTGAGAACCATACGCCTGTCACAGGATAGTAAGACAAACATCCCCTGTAATTTCCTATATGACCTGCATCCACTTCAAGCAATGCCTGGCGAAGTTCCTGCAGCGATTCTTTTGGTATGAAAGTTTCAATTTTGTACATGCTAGTTTTCTTCTCCTCTTATACATCCTCCACATCCAACACCTTAATTCCATTCTGAATCAGCAGCTCTGCAAACACTCCATGGCCATCAATGAGCTTTCCTGTGAAACTGCCATCATAAATCTGCTTCACTCCACAAGAAGGACTTCTTGATTGAAGAATCACCATGTCTACTTTTTCATCCAGTGCTTTCTGCAGACTAAGCTGAGCACCAGTTCTAAATTCTTTATCCTTGCTTTCGCCATTTTTATTAGTGACAACCCCATTCACAATCTCACAGGGTATCCTAGGAGTAGTCAAACCACCTACCACCTCTGGACAAACTGGAATCACCTCGTGCCCCTTTGTGTACTGTGTAATCTTCTTGCTGTAGTTGTTGCCACCATTGTATTTGCAATTCTGCCCTAGCAGGCAAGCACTAACCATGATTTTCATTCTGGTTGTCTCCTCTAATTGATGGTAAACGGTAAATCATCCGTACCTTTCTAAAATTTAGCCGCGCCCGCAGGCGCGACAGTTACTTCACTGGTTTTCTACATTCACTTGGAAGTTCATCTGACCAAGGAAGTAGTTTATCCATAAAACTTCTATCTGTATCAT
>JAFYYE010000435.1 GCA_017557715.1 Pseudobutyrivibrio sp. | reverse complement strand
GAAAAATATTATCGATGATCGCCTGAGTGTTGATTTTAGAGCTATGTATGAAAACATTCTTGAAAAAACCAACATAGAGGCAATTAAGACCTATCGAAATCTTCAGGCCGTAATAATCGAAGAAAATTCCAAGCAGAATCAGGCTTTGTTTGGAATTGATAATAAATCAAATTCTTTGAAGAAAAGAATGAATAATGTTCTGATGTTCGCGGTAGTATCATTTGTAGTTTCTATCCTTGTTATGCTGATGCAGATTTTGCCAGCGCTTGGAATAAAGCTATTCTAGGAGATGCCAATGGATGACAGAAAGACCATTACCATTGCTATCGCACTGTCCCTGGCAATGGTTTTGATGTTTATTGGGGTAGTTATTTTTGTAAGGGTAAAAAAAGCAGATCAAACTAGTGATGAGGTAGCTTCTAGTGATAAGAAGCTCTTTTCTGATGCAACAATAGAGGTGGATGATGACATATCCTATGAGGCAGTGGATGTTTCTGATTTGGTAGTTACTGTTGATGATATAGGAGACGACGAGGATATAAGGGAGCACTCTATTGAGGTGGAAAACACCTATATTAATACCACCGAACTGTTGCCAAGTCTTTGGAAACAGAGAGAAAAGGTGGGGAAGGAAAAGGTAGATATCAGTGGCTTTCCGGACAGCTATGCCCTTAATGACAAGAACACTATCACTCTAGGTAGAGCTGAAGTGGGGGTTCCTAAAGAGGTCTATCTTTATAACACTGGTATTGAAAAATCATCTTCATATAAGGTCTCATTATCTGTAGAAGACCCAGATTCTGTTATAAAATCCATCGGATGGGTGAGCACTAATTCTGAGCATATTTATCTATCCAATCAGGCGGGGGAATCCTCTGTAGTAAGTTACATTGGAAGTAACTTTTCTGGAACAGTTCCAATTGCCATTATTATCACTTATAGTCCAGAAGTTGGCAGGACTGTTACGGAAGAGCTTATCTTTAATGTAATCGTGGAAAATGTTTCTTATGCAAATGAACAGCTTAAGGATTTGCAGGGAAACCTTTTATATTTAAATGTGAATGGCGAAAAGCCAGCCTATGTTTCTGATTATGCCAGTAAGGATTATTTCTACGGAGAGATCAAGACCACCGGATGGCAGGAAATAGAGGGAAGCACCTATTATTTCAATAACAATTCAGAGCCTGTAGTGGGCCATCAGATTATTGGTGGCTTGCCATACGAATTTAGTGATAAGGGTATTTTGGTAACTGACATTGGGGAATTTGGTATCGATGTTTCCAAGTGGCAAAAGGACATAGACTGGCAGCAGGTGGCTGCCTCTGGCGTAGATTTTGCCATTATAAGATGTGGATTTAGAGCTTCTCAATCAGCTCAGCTTGTGGAGGACCCTTATTTTAGAATAAACGTGCAGGGAGCATTGGCTAACGGCATCAAAGTAGGCGTGTATTTCTTTACCCAGGCCATAACAGAGCAGGAGGCCATCGAAGAGGCATCCATGGCAATCTCAATGAGCAAGGATTATGATATCACCCTGCCGATTTACATCGATTCGGAGAGTGTTCCAAATGGAAGAGCAAATAATCTGGATAGAGCTACCCGTACCAGATGCCTTCAGGCATTTTGCGAAACAGTTAATAACAGTGGCTTTAAGGGGGGCGTCTACGCTTCCAAAAACTGGTACTACGACCAGCTTTATGCGGATAGCTTGGAGCAATATAACATCTGGGTGGCTCAGTATAATACCGAGTGCAACTATAAGGGAAAGACAGATTTTTGGCAGTATTCTTCAAAAGAGACCATTGCAGGAATAGTGGGCTATGTGGATGTAAATGTTGTTAGGGAAAATTGATTTTATTAGCTTTATTGTAACTAGTTTGTAACGGCTCAGGCATTATAATTAACTCACAATCAAGAAGTGTATCACCTTCGGGAATGAGGGAAGAGCCATGAGTAAAAAGATTATAAAAAGATTATTATCAGGAACCTTAGCAGCATTTCTTATTGCTGCCATGGTTCCTGTGTCTATTTCAGAGAATTTATTAGGAGGAATCGGAGAGGTAAAAGCCGCAAGTGTCACATACATTCCAATGACAATTGCCTCTGGTTTCAATGCCGATTGTATTTATGATTCTGGCGAGACTTTAAACAATCAGGATGCGGCAGATCAAGATAATAAACTTTCTGTAGGTGGTTATTGTTTTTACTCAGCTAACTATAATTCAACAGGTGGTTTGCCAAAGAATAGAGTAGTATCCGATGTATCTGGAAATGCATCTGGATTGTCTTGGACATTGGGCGACTATAAATCTAATAATGATATGCGTCTTTCTCCTGGCAAGTCTGGTACATTTACTTTCAATACAGTCGGTGTATATCAAAAGGTATATTTCCTTGTAACAGCTGGTGGTATTCCTGGTAGCTCAGCAACTATGTCTACCACTATTAATTATTCTTCAGGCTCAGCAAGTACATCCAACTTTACTGTTGTGGATTGGTACAGTAGCACAAATCAGGCGAATAAGACATACAAGAGAATCAGCAGCTCGGGACCTGATGGAAGTACAACTGGCGGTCCATATTTTACACGTTGTTCAATGGCTCTTGATACAACAAGACTTGTTAATAGTATTACTATTAAGAATACAGCAAGCTCAGGAATTATTAACGTATATGCGGTTACAGGCGAAACAGCAGCTGTGGCTGCACCTACAGGTCTTACTCTTGAAGGATGTGCAGCTTTAAATGCTACCTGGACAGCAGTATCAGATGCAGCTTCATACAGAATTGATATTGCAACAGATCAGAACTTTACACAGATTGTTGGCGATTACAATAACAAGACTTTAACAACAAATTCATGTCAGGTTAAGGGGCTTTCGACAGGTGTTCAGTATTACGCCAGAGTAAGAGCCGTAGACAGTAGCGGTGGTCAGGGACCTTCATCGGCAATTGTAGATTGTCAGTCTGCTTATTCATTTACATATTCTGCAGTGGATAACAAGTTTGAGTCCCACTGCACTATTGATGGTTGCGAGTACGATAAAGATCATCAGATGATTTACACTCTTAAGGCAGAGGACACTGTTTACAATCGTAAGCAGGTGCCAGCTACATTAAGTGGTGAAAACACATCTTTCTTTACTGCGGCTACTGGATACACAGTTGGTGAAATTAATTATTACAAGACAAGTTCTTATGGCAGCACTTCAGAAACAGGTGCTTTTGCTCTTGGTACCACAGCACCAAGAGATGTTGGATATTATTTCGCAAAGGTTACATTTACAAAGGGCGGTTCAAGCTATTCGATTGTAAAGCCTTACAAGATTTATCTTGAAGAT
>JAFYYE010000434.1 GCA_017557715.1 Pseudobutyrivibrio sp. | reverse complement strand
TGGGAACATAGGTCATTCAAAGAGCTAGGACTTGAGATTGAACCAACCATTCATCTAGGAGCTAGAGCTAGTGCTTTAGAGAAAAAAGGCATCAAGACAGAACGAGGAAATTTCAATCGAAAAGTGATGGAGCTTAGAGGATTGATTAAATCCGTTGCAGAGCTTTCAACGAGTATTGAAAACTTTAAGGCAGGAGTCACTCATATAAAGAATGAGATTTCTGATTTGATTGATGCAGTTGCCAAGCGTCATAAGATTTTGCAGTTGCCTATCATAAGTGGAAAGTATCTGAGGAAGGTTTCGCACAGAGAAAGACTACAAGACCCCGATAACATGAAGAGCTTCGCAGAGTCTAAGGACATCACAACCTTTTCTTCTTTGCAGGGCTACCTTGATGAGCATGGAGCTAGATTTGATGAGTTAACCGAGATGCTCAGCAAGGGAGAAGGTGACATTGAGCAAATCAAAGAAGAGCTGATAACTGAAACTAAAGGTTTAGCCTTTGCGGAAGTTCTGGACTACAACAAAGACAATGAAGCCAGAGAGCGAAGAGCAGATGAAAGAGCCAAAGAACGTAAATACAGAAAAATGTTACAGAGAGAGCAGAGTCTAGAGAGATAGCTTTGCTTTCTCTTTTTTTGAGAGGAGAGCTTATGGAAGAAAAACAGACAAAGAATCAGATGGTTAAGACTATTGGAAAGACAACCTATATTGCTAATTTAAACTTCAAAGAAGAAGGACAGTCTTTCAAAGATAAGCTGAAAAGGGTACTCAAGAATGACTCTAAATAGTACACGTTACTATTGACATTTAGTCACTGGCAAGACAGCAAAATCTATTTTAGTGAGCTGCGGCGCCAGACTAGCTCCATTTGATATTGCAGAACTTCGAGAAATCACAAGCTACGATGAATTGGAACTGGACACCTTGGGAGATAGAAAGACAGCATTATTTCTCATTATGAGTGATACGGATGCTACCTTTAATTTCTTGATTTCCATGGTCTACAGTCAGCTTTTCAATCTTCTTTGTGAGAAGGCTGATGATGTGTATGGCGGCAGACTTCCCGTCCACGTCAGATGCATCATCGATGAGACAGCCAATATCGGACAGATTCCGAATCTGGAGAAGCTGGTAGCAACCATCCGAAGCCGTGAGATTAGTGCATGCCTGTTCCTGCAGGCAAAGTCACAGCTAAAAGCAATCTATAAGGACAACACGGATACTATCATAGGAAATATGGATTCCCAGTTATTCCTTGGTGGTACAGAGCCAACCACGCTGAAGGATTTATCCCAGTTCCTTGGAAAGGAAACCATCGACATGTATAACACTGGCGAGAACAGAGGCAACAATCCATCCTACTCCATGAACTATCAGAAGAGCGGCAAGGATCTCATGACCGTGGATGAAATCGCAGTCATGGATGGTGACAAGTGCATCCTGCAGCTTCGAGGTGTACGTCCATTTTTGTCGGACAAATATGATGTTACCCAGCATCCACTTTATAAGGAGACTGGCGAGTATGATGAGCGGAATAAGTTGGATATCCAACAGTTTGTGCATCAGAATCTGAAGCTTAAAAAGGGTGAGATGTTTGATGTGATTAGGATTTAATGGAATTTAGGCACCTCTTCTAATGAGTAATATGGTAAGATTATTAGAGCACGGAGAGGTGCTTATTTTTACAAATCGGAATCTGTAGAGTACCTATATTACAGAATAACTGATTATAAGACAGATGAACTACAGGGAAGGAGATTCGAGAAAAATATGAGCAAAGAGATAAAATGGGCTGTACTGGGAACAGGTGTAATTGCAAATGAAATGGCTGCAGGTCTTCAGAAAATGGGTAAATCTCTTTATGCAGTAGGAAATCGAACCTATGATAAAGCGGTTGCTTTTGCAGAAAAGTATGGTATTGAAAAAGTCTATCCGTCAATCGATGAAATGTTTGCCGATGAAGATGTGGATATTATCTACATAACGACTCCTCATAATACCCATTATGGTTTTATGAAGAAAGCTTTGGAAAATGGTAAACACATCCTGGTTGAAAAATCTATCACTTTGAATTCTTCAGAACTATGCGAAATGATCAGCCTGGCAAATGAAAGAGGCCTTATACTTGCAGAAGCAATGACAATTTGGCACATGCCGATATACAAGGAACTGTGGAAGATTATAGAAAATGGAGAGCTTGGAAAAGTTCAGATGATAACGGTGAACTTTGGAAGCTTCAAAGATTATGATATGAAGAACAGGTTCTTTAATCGAGAATTGGCAGGTGGAGCAATGCTTGATATTGGAGTATATGCCCTAAGCATTGTCCGTAGTTTCATGGAAGAAAAACCCGAAAATCTGATGAGCCAGTGGAAGAGTGCACCGACCGGAGTTGATGAGCAGGCGACTATTCTATTACAAAATGATAAGGATCAGATGGCAACGGTAGCTCTTACCATGCACTCAAAGCAACCTAAACGAGCAATGATAAGTTGTGAAAAGGGCTATATAGAGATAATGGAGTTTCCACGTGCTGATAAAGCGATTATTACAGATGCCGTAACCGGCGAAAAAAGGGAAATATCAGCAGGGAATACGGCAGATGCTTTGTACTATGAGCTTACAGATATGGAAACAGCAATTAATAGCGGAGATGCTTCTGTTATGAAACTACAGTATTCGATTGATGTAATGGATATTATGACAAGGCTTAGAAATGAATGGGGATTGAAATATCCTGAGGAAGAGTAAAAAGGAAAGAAGGATATTAAATGCCCATAATTATTGAATTATTTTTGATCTTCGCAAAGATAGGCCTGTTTACTTTTGGCGGAGCATACGCAGCAATACCGCTTATTCGAGACGTGGTAATCTCTCATGGATGGACGACGAAATGCTTTCGTACATGATAGCTGTGAGCGAGAGCACACCCGGCCTAATCATGGTGAATCTTGCCACCTATGTTGGTTGCTAATTTTGTTAAATGCGATTGGCTGCCTATGCCTTACTTATAGCAGTTATCTCAATCGAGGTAGCTGCTTTTTTGCGCTCATTTTGACTCCCTATATTTTTACCTAAAAATAAAAAAGTTTTGGGTATAAGCTTATAACCTTAATTTTTTTAAATATTTTCTTTTTTTAAATATGAGATGTGATAAGCTTATAAGGTAATTTGAATCAACAAATCGGAATTTTTAGAGGCAAATTATATTCCAGTAAAATGCACTATGTAGAGCTTACTATGGAGAAAGAAATGGGGAAGTATAATGAAACTTTTAATTCATGATTATAACAATGAAGAATGGAGTAAAGTAGCAACTAATTATGAGGGATGGAAAATCATTTCAGATGATGGGAATATAAGGCCTTGCATTGGATGCTTTGGATGCTGGCTCAAAACTCCTGGTCAGTGTGTTATCAAGGATGGCTATGACCAGATGGGTAAACTCATACATGAGGCTGATGAAGTTCTTATTATCAGTAAATATACCTATGGTGGATTTAGCGGATTTATAAAGAATGTTATGGATAGAAGTATCGGCTATTTGCTACCTTTTTTCCGCATTTATAAAGGTGAAATGCATCACAAACCCAGATATAAAGAGCATAAGAAAATCCGATTTGTGTTCAGAGGGGCAGATCTTACCGTGGAAGATAAGGCGAAGGCCTGCAAGTACGTGGAGGCCGTAGCAAAAAACCTTAATACAAAGCCTGAAGATGTCAGCTTCGAGGAATGTCAGGCGGAGAAAGTTGTTGGGCAAAAAAAAGAGTCAGTGGTTGTGGGAAAGACAATTCTCATAAACTGTAGTCTTCGCGGTGAGAATGCTAATTCAAAAAAGTTCTTGGATGTGATCGCGGGACAACTGGTGGATGATGTGACCATTATTAATATGACCTCGTACGAAAATAAGCTAGACGAGCTTGTTGATATTCTGATGACAGGAGAGAAGCTTGTTTTCGGCATGCCCTTATATGTCGACGGTCTTCCATCTCAGGTGGTCAGACTTATGGAGCTTTTTGAAAAGCATTGCGTTTATGACAAGAAAGTCTATGTTGTTTCAAATATGGGCTTTTATGAAAGCAGGCAGCTTGCGAATCTTATGAGCATGGTTAAGGACTGGTGCAAAGCATGTGGTATAGAATATTGTGGTGGTGTTGCCATTGGTGGTGGCGGAATGATGGGTTCTGTGATCAAGTATGGTAGCAATGGCCCGGGAAAGAATGTATATGACAGCCTTGTAACACTCGGAGAAAGGATAAACAAATCTGATAATTCTTCAGATATTTACACCAGTGCATATAAATTTCCGCGTTTCATGTATTTCTTTGCAGCTAATTCCGGAATGAAGCGAGGAATGGAGACTAAATGAAGCATGAAAAACCATATTATTCAGATTGCGGCTGCAAACATGAACGATACCTTAGTTGTGGGAACCGGAGATTTATCGGAGCTGGTCCTTGGATAGTGTACATATACCTGTAACATCTGCGGGGATTCATATACTGAGGAAATTGAGGCATCTGCCATGAGTACGATAAAAGATAATAGGGAAAATATCTTCCAGTTAAAACGTGCTTACAAATACTTTAACAATCTGTATATTTCTTGCATAAAATATACAATAAAATGGGAATGCTTCTCTTCATTTGGAAGAGTATTATCTAGTGATATTATGCGTATGTCAATTAAAAATATTAACAGGGAAAATAGATGAGCAAGCAGGAATTAGAATTAGTATTTCCTTCTAGAGATATGGAAAAACAAATTATTTTATACAAGAAGGAACATTTTGATTATGGTGATATGCAGGTTCATGGTACTGGAGGATTGGCATTTTTTGATAGTTATGAAGAATGGCTGAATCACATAAACACAATCAGGAATCTGAATCCAAAGACTGGTGTCCAAACAAGCACATTTTTCTCCAAACGTATCTCGGATGGAAAACTCATTGGATGTATTAAGATACATCATTCGTTAACAGACGAGTTGAAAAACGGTGGACATATTGCTTATGGCATACGACCTTCTGAAAGAAAAAAGGGGTATGGCATAGCTCAATTAGAACTTTGCTTAGAATTTGCTAAGCAGATTCCACTTAAGCAAGTAGTTGTTGCTTGTGATAAAGACAATATCGCTTCAGCAAGTACGGCTAAGAGCTGCGGTGGTGTTTTGGCTAACGAATTTGAAGAAGATGGCGTTATAAAGCAGCATTATGTATTTAATTTTATGTAAGTATTGAAAAATACATTAATAAATCCAGATGATGTAGTGCTGTTAGTATCGAATATTTATTCGCTTTTTCAGGTAAAATAGGCTATTTTTATGTAGCACAGAAAAAGGGTATCGCCGTTTATATTGGAAGTTAATCGCGCAACTTCAAATTTGTAGGAGGGAAAAAATGATAATTGGATTTATTATCTGGACTGTTGTTTCTTTTAGTTTTGTTGTTATCGGTATTTCTTGCTTACGCGCAAAAGAACCTGTAGGATTTTTTACTTTTGCTAAGCCTCCAATTGTTGCTGACATTAAGAAGTATAATAAAGCAGTGGCAATCCTATGGTTTGTATTTGCATTGTTACTTGAGTTTTTGGGGTTACCATTTCTATTTTGTGAGCAGAATTCTCCTGTTTTTATAGTTATAGTATTAGGAGCTTTTTTGCTTGTGATTGCTATAATTATTTCCTACATTTTTATAGAAAAGAAATATAGAGTTTAACAAATTTGTCGACCTAAATGAATATTGAACGTTACATAGCAGTTATCTCAATCGAGATAGCTGCTATTTTTGTGCTCATTTTGAGCAGTAACTATTCACTATTCAAAGGAGGTAGACAATGGACTACGAGAAATTTAAACAGGAAATGGAGCAGGATGTGCTAAAGAATCTTGCAAACAGGGGAATCGAAGCGGAGACCGATGTTCGGCACATTGATAAGTTGAACGATGGGTATGATGCTTTGACAGTGAAAGCACCGGGAAGTGTGATTGGTGTGAATATCAATCTCACTAGTGCTTTTGCAGCGTATGAGGATGGAAGGGATTATATCGATATCGTGGAAAGGGCTTCTGATCAGGCTGCGAAGGGAATCGCAGAGTCAAAGAGCTTTGATATCGATAAGGTCAATGACTATGACCAGATGAAACAGACGCTTTCCATGGAAGTGGTATCAGCAGAGAGAAATGCTGACATGCTTGAGAAGGTTCCGCACAAGAACATCGAAGACATGGCGGTGGTATATCGCTTTGTTTTGGACGCTTCAGATGAGGGCAGAGCCAGCATTCTGGTGACAAATCAGCTTCTTGATACCTATGGCATCACAGCTGATCAGCTTCATGAAGATGCAATGACAATTGCTCCGGAACTTCGT
>JAFYYE010000433.1 GCA_017557715.1 Pseudobutyrivibrio sp. | reverse complement strand
GACGTCTTGTTCCACAGATTGCTTACTACGTATATGCGTATTCAAAGCTTCTCGCAGAGGAGAAGATTACTTCTGGTCAGGAGATAAATGTAGTAGTTCCAACTGGAAACTTTGGAAACATCCTTGCAGCTTACTATGCAAAGAATATGGGTCTTCCAATTGCAAAGCTTATTTGTGCTTCAAATGAGAATAAGGTTCTTTACGATTTCTTCACTACTGGTGAGTATGATAAGAACCGTGAATTCATTCTTACAAATTCGCCTTCAATGGATATTCTTATCTCAAGTAACCTTGAGAGATTGATTTATCATATTGCTGGAGATGATGCAGCTAAGAACACTGAGCTTATGGAGTCTCTTAAGTCCACAGGAAAGTATCAGATTACTTCAGATATGCAGGCAAAGCTTGATAGCTTCTATGGCAATTATGCATCTGAATTAGAAACAGGAATGACAATCAAGGAATTGTACCAGGAGACAGGCTATGTAATCGATACACACACTGGTGTAGCTGCTTCTGTTTACAATAAATACAAGAAAGAAACAGGAGATGATAAGGTTACTGTAATTGCTTCAACAGCAAGCCCATTTAAGTTCACTCGTGCAGTTATGGGAGCAATTGATACAGCCTATGAAAAGGAAGAAGATTTCGTGCTTGTGGATAAGCTTTCAGAATTAGCACAGGTCGAAGTTCCAAATGCAATCGAAGAAATTCGCTCAGCTCCAGTTCGTCACGACACTGTAGTCGAGGTCGCTGATATGTGTGCAGAAGTAAAAAAATTCTTGGAAATTTAGAAAAAGTAAGAGCCCCAGTAGTGTTAACGTAACTGGGGCTCGTAATATTTTTAATAACATACAATTAAATGAACTGTTCCGAATGGATAGGCCACAGGGAAGTCCACACATTTGTTAGGCCCTGACAGCACACCCTCCTCCGTAATGACAGGAGGCGATAATGAGATATCCTTCGAAAGTTGGTTGGAAGCATTTACAATGAATAATCCATTGTGGAGATTTAGGAAATCTTCCAAGGCAGCCACAATGTATTCGTTGAATTCATTGAAGTCTTCTTTTGCATATCTAGAAGCAAATGCTATAGCCGCCTCTCTGTCGCAATCTAAATGTGTAATAAAATCATGGTCACTAACAACGCTCTGTGATACTCCAAAGGTAATTGGGAATTCCTCGAGAACCATTGGAGAAAGAGGAGAGAAGTCCTCACCAATAAATCGGATAAGGCTGTTAAACATAAGCTCAAGATACATAAGGTTTAAGTCGTTTGTAGGCATTTCTGCCATAAGGAAAAACTTTGAGATTATATTTTGTACAGCCTCTTGATTTTCTACATCTAAACTTAAATCATATAACTCTGATTCATTCTTGTAATCGAAAATTATTCTTTCCAGTTCTTCGTAAGAAAAAACTCCATCTTCAACTAAGTTTTGACCCAGTAAAATGAAATCAGGAGTTTGTTTTGAAAGGAGTTCAGATACCTGTGACTCCTCCAAATAGCCGCGCTCTACCGCAATTTCTCCAAAACGCTTATCCTCGCGGGTCTGAACATAAAGGCACTCATCCACCTCATTGGCAGTCATAAGACCTTCATGCATCGCGATTGTTCCAAGCTTTATATGTGTTTGGGAAAGGCGGGACATGGCATTGAAAAGTTGCTCTTGGGTTACAATTCCCTTTTGCAACAGATAGTTACCTAAGAACTGAGTATACATAAATTAGTTTCCTCCAAGACGAAGTTCAATAATCTCTTTGATTTGATTTTTCTCAAATGGTTTCTGAATAAAATCTTTAGCACCAAGCTGGATAGCTTTTTTTAGCTGCTCTTGTGTTCCAACAGAAGATACAATGATAATGATTGCATCCTCGTCAAAAGCACGAATTTCTTTAAGAGCTTGAGTTCCGTCTTTTTCAGGCATAACAATATCCATGAAGACAATATCAGGCTTTTCTTTCTTATAGAGTTCAACAGCTTCCTGACCGTTTTTGCCTTCGATGAATGTTGCTCCTTCAGATATTTCATTGACAGCATCTACTAGTTGTTTTCTGGCAAGTACCGAATCATCGCAAATAAGAATTTTTTTATTAGTAATATCCATAAAGCCAATTCCTCCTGCATATTATAAGATAATAATACAATAACAATTAGATAGATTCAAATAGATTTATCAGATATTTTGCGTAGATTTTATGAATTTGTGGATAATTTTGCGAATGTATAAATAATAATTATTTGGGATAATTAAATAGAAATAGTGGCCTAGGTTGGGTATAATTAATGCGTTAAGTTTTATTTTGGAGGGAATAGTAATGAATATGAATTTTTTCTCAATTTTTGATCTTATCATTGGAGTTCTTGGAGCATATTTAGTGTTCACAGGAATTAAGAGCGCTAAGCGTGGCGAAGTTGATCCAATGATTATTACAACAGAGGAAATTACAAGATGTGGGGATATCAAGGGGTTATCTGCTTACAT
>JAFYYE010000432.1 GCA_017557715.1 Pseudobutyrivibrio sp. | reverse complement strand
GTATTCTGTGTCCAAGTGATATTAGCTGAACTGAATCCTGTACCATTTCAATTTCATTTGGAGCAAATCCACCTTCAGGTCCAACAAAAACGCCAATGCTCTGCCCCTTTTCGAGCTTTGAAAGGCAATCAAAAGTATCCTTCATGCCATTTTTACTCTCAAATGGAAGCAAGATGACATCAAGAGTTTTAGCGTACTCAAAAGCCTCTTTAAAACTCATTACAGAATGGATATTAGGAATAATTGAACGCTTTGACTGTTCGGCTGCCGATTTGGAAATTGCCTGATAGCGTTCAACCTTAGATTTTTTCTTTTTATCATCCAGCTTAACAATGCAATTCTTCATTTCAACTGGGATAATTTCGAAAGCTCCAAGCTCCACACACTTTTCAATAATTGTTTCCATTCTATCCCCTTTAGGAATAGCCTGGAATAAATAAATCTTATTTGGAAGTTCTGTAGATGGGACTTCTTCTACGACGGTAGCAACCAAATCCTTATCTATATAGTCTGAAACCTCACAGATATAATTAGTTCCGTCTGCTACAGAAACTCTTATTCTTTCACCTGGGCGAAGGCGCACCACCTTTGTAAGATGATGAGCATCCTGACCAGTAATATTAAATTTGCCACCTACTGGTGATTCATTAACAAATACTTGTTGCATATTCTTCTCTTAATTCTTCTGAGCGGTAATATTAACCCATTCGCCCTGGTGATTAATCTCTATAATATCAAGACCTACAGACTCAAGAGCTGCCTTTACTTCGTTCTCCTTGAAATCAATGATTCCAGAAGTGATGAAGTAAGCTCCGTTTTTCATAGTAGGTGGAATTGCTGGTGCCATTGCAATAATGATATCTGCTAAAATATTGGCAACAACAACATCGTATTTTTCATATCCAACCTTATCTTGAAGATTCTTATCATCAATAAGATTTCCTACGTAGAAATCTCCAGCAGATTTATCAATATGATTTACTTCAAAATTCTCATATGTAGATGAAATACAATCTTCATCAATATCTGTACCAACTAAATGGCAATTACCATCTAATAACTTATTAGCGATAATTGAAAGAATTCCGCTACCACAACCAACATCAAGAATTTCATCACCTGATTTAAGGTACTTCTTGAGCTGTCGGATGCAAAGCTGTGTAGTCTCATGCTTTCCAGTTCCGAAAGAAACTCCAGGATCAATTTCTACAAAAATCTTCCCTTTATCCTCTGGTGCGATTTCCTCCCAGGTAGGTTTGATAAGAATATCATCAATATAGAAAGATTTGAAGAACTGTTTCCAATTATTAATCCAATCCTCCTGCTTAGTAACAGAAGTATCGATTGTGCCTTCGCCAATATCCATAGTGCTCTTGAGTTCTTCTAACGAAGCCTTAACCTGCTGTAAAAGAGATTCGTGGTCATCTTCCTCACCAAGATAAAAGCTAACCTTTGATAAACCCTCATCCTCTGGAAGATCAGGCTGAAGTTCTTCGAATACACCACCCTGTCTATCACCATCATCTACAGGAATATTGTTCTCAATTTCGATTGAGACTATTCCAAGCTCCATAAGAGTAGCTCCGATGATATCCTCGGCATCTGTAGTTGTGTTAATCGAATATTTAATCCAATTCATAATGTACCTCTATACATTTTAAGACCACATATCAAAATGATATGTGGTCCTTACATCTTTATTCTGTCTTGGCTGCTTCTTTAGCCGCCGCAACCTTTGCTGTAATCTCATCCTTTAAATCAACACATTTATCCTTTAACTTACGGGATGTGCTAGGTGACTGGATAAGTCTTGCAACTAATTTCATAGCTGAATCATACTGCTTATAGTAGATAGACATGTTTGCAAGCATGAAATCAACTGCTTCGGAAGCCATTCCACAATAAGGTGGAGTCTCTGAAGAAATGGCCTTCATGAAGCCCTCATAGGCCTGCTTATAGAAGCCATCAAACTCCTTCTTAATCATCTCTACAACCTTTGGATCAGCATTCTTATCACCTTCAAGCTCCTTTAACTGAGCACGTCTAAGCCATGCTATCTTAAGGCATACATAAGCCTTTTCTGACATCTTGGCACGCTTTTTCATAGTACAAATAAGAGCGAGCTTAAACTTCTCTATTGAATATTCATATGAATATGTTTCTGGAAGTGGTTCGTTTGGCTGAGGCTTAAAATTAGGGCAAAACTCAGCACGAATAAGTTTAACTCTGGCAGTATCTATTTTGGAAAATGTAGTATCCAAAGCAGAAAAACCGCAATTTGGGCAAGACAAGAAATCGTATTTAATCTTATCAACATGCTCATAATTAGGCCTTAAATCGAAATCAGGCTCCAATCTCTTAAGTTTGGTAGCTAAAACTGCTCTAATTGGGAAATCCTTGTCGCATACAGGGCATCGAACTTTTTTATCAATGACAAAATCCTTCTCCTGCTTAACCACAGGTGTTGCAGACTTTGCTGCACCAGCTTCTCCCTTCTTTGGCTTGTCCTCTGCCAAAATATCGAGCTCTTCATCCATTGAAAAGCCAAACTTTTCCATTCCTGAAAGTAAATTCATAATGTGTCCTTTTCTAATGACTAATTATTAGTAGGTAACTTAAATGAACTCTTCAAAGATACAATTCTATTGAATACTAAGGCATCCTCCCTAGAATCCTTAGCATCAACACAGAAAAATCCCTGTCTAACAAACTGGAAGCTATCATAAGCCTTAGCATCCTTTAAAGATGGCTCCACGAGACAATTTTTAAGAACTGTTAGTGAGTTTGGATTAAGATTCAAACTACCATCTTCATTATACACTCCTTTTTCCTCGTCTACAATATTTTCGTAGAGACGAACCTCTGCATTAAGAGCTGTCTTAGCTGCAACCCAGTGAATTGTGCCCTTAACCTTGCGGCCGTCTGGAGCATCTCCACCCTTTGTAGCAGGGTCATATGTACAGTGAATACATGTAACATTGCCATTTTCATCTGTCTCATATGATGTACAAGTAACGAAATATGCATTCATAAGACGAACTTCGTTGCCTGGATAAAGTCTGAAATATTTCTTAGGAGGCTCAATCATGAAATCCTCTCTGTCGATGTAAAGCTCTTTGCCAAATGGGACCTTACGGCTTCCAAGTTCTTCATTTTCAAGGTTGTTTGGAGCCTCAAGCCACTCTACATCATCGCCTTCATAATTATCAATAACAAGCTTAACTGGATCAAGAACTGCCATTACACGACTACGGCTCGTCTTTAAATCCTCACGGATGCAGTACTCAAGCATAGCGTAGTCTGATGATGAATTAGCCTTTGATACACCAGAAAGCTCAACAAACTTTCTTAATGACTCTGGTGTGAAACCTCGACGACGAAGTGCTGCGATAGATACAAGACGTGGATCATCCCATCCGTCTACAATACCGTCCTCTACAAGCTTCTTAATATATCTCTTACCTGTAACTACATTTGTAAGATACATCTTAGCAAACTCAATCTGACGTGGTGGATTAGCAAAGCCAGCTGACTTAACAACCCAATCATAAAGAGGTCTGTGATCCTCAAACTCAAGTGTACAGATTGAATGTGTGATACCTTCAAAAGCATCCTCAAGTGGATGAGCAAAATCGTACATTGGATAAATGCACCACTTATCACCTGTATTATGGTGTGTCATGTGAGCAACTCTGTAAAGAATTGGATCACGCATGTTGATATTAGGTGATGCCATATCAATCTTTGCACGAAGTGTATGGCTACCATCCTCATACTTACCGTTCTTCATATCCTCAAACATCTGAAGATTCTCTTCTACTGAACGGTTGCGGTTAGGATCTTCCTTACCTGGCTTTTCGAAATCGCCACGATACTCTCTCATTTCCTCTGCAGAGAGATCTGAAACGTATGCAAGGCCCTTCTTGATAAGATCAACAGCAACCTCATACATTTTATCGAAATAATTTGATGCAAAATAAAGATGCTCTCCCCAATCAGCGCCAAGCCACTGAATATCAGCCTTGATAGAATCAACGAACTCAACCTTTTCCTTTGTAGGGTTAGTATCGTCAAATCTCATGTGGAACTCGCCATTATATTTCTTAGCAAGACCATAATTTAAAATGATTGATTTTGCATGTCCTATATGTAAATATCCATTAGGCTCTGGAGGGAAACGTGTACAAACGTGGTCGTATACCCCTTCCTTTAAGTCCTTATCGATTTCAAGCTCGATAAAATTTTTGCTTACTACTTCTTCACTCATTATTAATTATTCCCTTCTAGTTCTTTATATGCTGATGAGTAAACAGATGATCACTGCAATACTCATAATTTCCATTACATTTACTACAAAATCTAAACTCAAGCTCTGGGTTAGATATTTCTGTGCGACCGCAAACTGCACATTTGTGTCTTGCGATAGGAGTACCATCACGATATTGTGTGCGTGGTGGTGTGGCCTGTCTTCTAAACTCAGCTCTACGATGAATATCCTTTGGATTGTAGCGCTGAAGGTTTCTGGTCATCATAAAGAAAATGAACCAGTTTAAAAGTGATGCAATAATAGGCATTGCAGCAAAAAGATATCCGGAAATCAAATAACTTAATACTGAATAGCCGACAATCACTAAATAAAAGATAGACATCCATTTCATCTTAATAGGAATGATGAAATATAACATAACCTGCATATCTGGAAAACAAGTAGAAAATGCCAGGAATATTGATAAATTAATATAATATGTGCTAATAAACTGACCGATTGGCACTGTAGGGCCATAAATTGCATAAGTGATAAAAGCACCAATGATTGTAAATAACATTCCGCCAAAGATATAAACGTTGAAACGGAAAGTGCCCCAAGTGTTTTCAAGGGTCTGACCAAGCTGATAATAGAGCATAAACATAATTACAGCCCAAATGATGCTGGTGTCTGGTGGAATAATAACCCAAGTGATTAATCTCCAAACCTGACCCTGCAATATAAAATGTGGCTCCAACATCAGATAGTTAAGATATGGAACGCCTGTAATCTTTTGCCCAAATTGAAGCAAATATCCAATAACATAGCCAATTAACAGATAAACTATGAGATTAGGAATTGCGTATTTACCGATTTTTTTCTCTAATTTGTCTAGCAAAGTAAACCTCCGTAAGTACATTAAGACATAATAATAGACTTTAAAGATTATAAACCTTAAAAGCCTATTCTAGCAACATTTTTATTAATGTAATTATAAATACTATTTTTTCAAATAATCATTTATATTGTTTTTAGTAATTGGCTCATAGGCTATGAAATAATATTTCTTATTGACCAAATCAAAATTATCAGGAACCTTACCTTCAGCACCTAAAAACAACGCCATTTTCGCAATAATCTGCCCCTTTTCCTGGGCGTTATTTAAAACAGTGCCCTCCATTAATCCTTCATCAATCATTTCTAAAGCTTCTTCCTGTCCATTTACTCCAACAATCAAAGGCATTGATTGAACACCGAACTCTAAAAGAGCGTCTACGGCACCAAGCGCCATATTATCATCATTTGCCAGTATTAATTCTATTTGGCGAGGATATCCTTGCAAAAGAGATGTAATCTTCGTGTGAGCCTGTTGTCTATCCCAATTTGCTATCTCATCGCCTAATCTTTCCAGTTGAATTCCAGAAGCTGTAATTGTCTCTACAGATACTCTGCTTCTAACTATTGCATCCTGATGGCCAGGTTCTCCTTCAAGCATTACATATTGAATCACTCCATCCTGATTCAAATCAATATCCTGCATCTTGCTCTCTAAAGCGTTAACGACAATTTCCCCCTGCATTCTTCCGCTTTCCTCGGGATGAGCACCTACATAATATAGCTTCTCAAATCGATTTAAATCATCCTCTACCAGCTCGCGATTAAAAAATATAATAGGAATGTCTGCAGATTTAGCTTCCTCAATAATTACTGAAGGGTCTGTTCTATCTACAAGATTAACACAAATAACATCGTAATCCTTCTCGATAAATCTTTGAACCTGGTCATTTTGAAGCAATTGGTTTTTGCTGGCATAAGCAACAGTCGTGGTAATTTCAATACCATATTTTTCCTGATATTGAATCAGATAGTCCTCAATATTATGTCGTATTTCCTCTGTAAAGGGATCAAATTCATTGTACATAGTAATTCCAACGCGGATACTATTTTTTACAGTATTATTATCTCCCGTAGCGCTACAACCTGTAAAACTAAAGCATATAAGTATAGAAAGTAAAAACCCGCAGAACCTTCTCATAAAAATCTCCATTATTTATCAAATCGAAATAAAACCTTTTCCATTTTCTCCGAGTGAATTGTATTTCTGTCGGAAATATAATACATCTGGTTACTTGATTTAAGCTTTGAAAAATCTGCTTCTCCAATAGCTTCTTCTACCGCCAGAAAACCTATCGAATAGTCATCCTTAAAAGCTAGTGCATCTATTACATTAGAATCCAGGTAATAAACAGATTCCTTGCTGCTATCAATAGAATACACATGCACAGGCTTTTTCAATTTATCCTGAGCTTTTGCCGCAGCTTCTAAGGTATTAAAATCCAAAGTTATGAAGCCATCAAAAAGCCCTGATTGCCCCAGATTGTACATACTTTGATTGATGGTTCCTGTTTTTGAAGAAAGATGTCTATACTCTATTTTAATATCCATGTCCTTAAGAGCTTCATTAATCCCCTGCATCATTGCTAAAGTATTAACATCCTCAGTGGTGCTAACCATTGCAAGCTTTGAAACAGTACTATTTTCCTTTATGTAATTTGCAAAATCCATCCCAAGACTGTAGTCATCTGGTATAACTGCATTTTTATAATCAGTTGGATTTCCATTTTTAACAAAAAGCACCCTACTAGAGAGATGGTTCGTATTTACGAATTCTTTTACAGACTCGTAATCGCTGGAAGCAACCATAACATAATCAGCACCATCAGAAAGCTGTCTGCTAATGGTATCAATTTCACCATCAACACCGTATTCAACAGGGCAATTTACAAAATCAACGATACAATCATTGTCCATTGCAGCCGTTTCAGCACCAGCACGCATATTTTCCCACTTATCAAGATTATCTCCTGTAACAACGAATGAAATCTTAACATCCTTCTTTTTTGAAGAATTAACATTGAGATAAATGTAGGACTCTACAACCAATAAAAGAACGACAGCCACCACCGAACAAACAAAAAGCTTCTTATTTCTCATCGCCTTCACCTCCCAGATATTCTTCCATGGTCATCTTAGGTAAGCGAATGACAGCTCTTGTTCCTTCATCCAGCTCACTATACATAGTTAAACCGTAATCCTCTTTAAAATATAAATTGATACGCTGATTAATATTCCACAAACCAATGCCAGAACCCTTGCCCTTTGACTTAGTTTTTTCTGTGAGAAGGTTGTCTAACACATCCTGTGGAATACCCATACCATTATCAATAACCTCAATGAAGATATCTCCATCCTTTTGATAGCCTTTAATGTCAATTAGACCATCATCCTCCATTTCTCCTACAGCATGATAGATGGCATTTTCAATTAAGGGCTGAATAATCAGCTTGATTGTAACGCAGTCTTCTATTTCAGGGTCGATATCGATATTTGCTTCAAACCTGTTTTTGTATCGTACCTTTTGAATAGCCAAATAATTTCTGGCATGAGTTATTTCATCTTTTATTGTAATGATATTGTTGCCCTTGCTAAGACTAATTCTAAAAAGGGATGCAAGACTCTTAATCATGGAAATAGCTTCAGGATATTTTTCAGCTTCAATCATCCAAATTACAGAATCCAAAGTGTTGTATAGGAAATGGGGATTAATCTGAGCCTGCAAAGCATTTAATTCGGATTTACGTTTTGCCTTCTGCTCCTTTACCCTTTCATCCATAAGCTTATGCATCTGACTAACCAGTGATTTAATAGTCCTGCCCAGATGCCTTATTTCATGTGAACCACCTATATAAATATTTGATTCATCGAATTTACCATCATCTATATAATTAAGAGATTCCTCTAAACGTCTTATTGGATCAGTTACGATTTTAGAGATAAAAATATTGCCGAATACAATCAGGAAAATTGTAACTGTAATAATAATCATCATAAAAGAACGTAGCTGATTATAAGGAGCGGCCAGTTCATTCATAGGAACAACAGATATGATTTTCCAACCTGTGTATCCAACAGTCTTTACGATAACCGAACGCTGCTTTCCCTCAAATTTTTCTATATGATTTCCATCATCATAAGTAGCAGCAACTATATTGTTTTCATTAACGAGACCTGTATATATTGCTTTCTGCTTTGGGTGATAAATGATTTCTCCATCGGAATCAACAAGATACACATATCCTGTTCCGCTTTCATTTACTCGGGAAAACATCTGCTCAATGGCAGAATAATTCATATCTACAAGAAGAATTCCGCGCCTATTGTAGCCCATGTAATTCAGGTCGACACTTCTACTAAGAGAAACAACCCAGTAATATCTGTAATTACTGCTTTCAAACATATTCTGAACGTGTGGGGTTGAAAAATGAAAATTCTCGATGCGCTCCTCTGTGCTTGTAAACCAGGATTGTTCTGTAAAATCAACTCCTGCTTTACGAGTGGCAATAGGCGCAGCAGAAATAAGTGCACCATCCTGAGAAACACAGGCAATACTAATGAGATTATCCTTATTTGCCTCGTAAATAAGAGCCATCTCTTTATTCATGGTGTCACTTGTCAAATCAAGATTTTTAATTACGTTGTAATACATACTATCTGAAATTCTCATCATATTTTTTAAATATGAATTGAGATTCCAGCTAATCTGTTCAATAACCTGCTTATTATTTTCAATTGCAGTCGCTTTTGCAGTATTTATGTAATTCGTATAAAAAGCAAAGGTCATGAAGGCCATACTTAAAATAGAAACAATCGTAAAAGAAAAAGAAATAATCAGCTGAATGCTTCGCCTTTTAGAAGCCCTTTTGACCCTTGCAAACTGCCTGTTCAGATCAATTTTTTTCATTAACTATCCCTTTTCTGACGATATTTTGAAGGCGAAATGCCATAGGCTTTTTTAAAAACATAACTGAAATAGTTAGGCTCGTCGTAACCTATCATTCCTGCTATAATATACGCCTTTTCATCAGTGTTTTCTAAAAGCCACTTAGCCTTTTTCATTCGAAGTTCAGTTAAATATGCAACAAATGTCTGCCCTGTCTTTTTTCTAAACAGAGCTGAAAAATAATTAGGAGTAACATTTAAATGACTACAGATTCTATCAACTGATAAATCTGATTCTTTATAATGCTCCTTAATATATGCAAGTGACTTTTCAATAAGGTCATGTGCAGTAGCATCTGGAATCTGGTTCTTAAAAAAATTATAGTTTTCCTGATAATATCTCTCTAAGTTTTCCAGATTACGTCTCTTTTCAGATTCATCATCAAGGCGCACTTTTAAGCGTGAAAAAAGCTGATAAAGCTCATCAGAATCTACAGGCTTTAAAATGTATTCAACCACAGAAAGCTCAATAGCTTCCTTAGCATACTCGAACTCATCATAGCCTGTGAGAATGACAAATTTTGTGTCTGGAAGTTCAGCCTTAAGACGTTTGGAAAATTCCAACCCGTTCATAAAAGGCATATTAATATCAGTCAGGACAACATCTGGGTGGCGTTCAAGCGCCATATCCAAAGCATCCCAACCATTGCTGGCAGAGCCAACAACATTAAAATCCAACTCCGCCCAATCAATTTTCTTTTCAATGGCGACGCGAATTTCCTCCTCGTCGTCCACAAGCATAACATTATACATACCTAATTCTCCCTATAAAAACCCTAATCCTAGTATAACAAAAAGCTGGTCACAGCTACAAGCCTTAGTGTTTCTTCATTCAGCTTAGAATGCTTCATTCAGAAACCTAAGAGCTTGTTGCTTACCAGCTTTATCCTAGTCTATGAATATGAGAATTAGTTCTTCTTACGTTTTGACATTACGTCTACGGTTACGGCACCGAGAAGTACGGCACCCTTTACAATTTTCTGAATATCAGTTGACCATCCAAAAAGTGACATACCATTGTTAAGTACGCCCATTACGAAGGCTCCGACGACAGCTCCAAGGATTGTACCAGAACCACCGGCTACGGCTGCGCCACCGATGTAGCAGGATGCGATGGCATCCATCTCGAAACCATCACCAGCCTTTGGTGTTGAAGAACCGTTACGAGCTGAAAGTACGATACCTGCAATAGCAGCAAGCACACCCATGTTAGTGTAAACCCAGAAGAATACTTTGTTTGTATCGATACCAGAAAGGTTAGCTGCTTTTCTGTTACCACCAAGAGCGTAAATCTGACGACCAGCTACTGTCTTTGTCGTAATAAATGCATAGATTGCAATAAGGATAACCATGATAAGAAGTACAAATGGAAGTCCATTGTAACGTGCAAGCTTGCAAAGGAAGAACCAAAGAATGAATAATTCAATAGCGACCTTTACAATTGTCTGCCATGCTGGTGCAAGGGCGAAGTTGTATTTCTTCTTAGTCTTAACACCCTTAAGCTCTGCCCATATAATAGCAACTGAAGCGATAATAGCTACGCCAATTGATACTAAATCGAGGATTCCATCTCCGAAATAAATCTTATATGTTGGAAGGAATCCAGCACCGATAAAGTTGTAATTTGTAGGAAGAGGTCCTTTTGTCTGTGCCTGTAAAAGTGTGTAGGTAAGACCACGGCCCATAAGCATTGTAGCAAGTGTAACTACGAAAGGTGGGATTCCCAAATAAGCTATGAAGAATCCAGCAAACATACCAACTAAAAGACCAATACAAAGTGCTGCCAAAATAGCAACCCACATATTCATCTTTAAATCCATCAGCATGATACCTGCAGTAGCACCACAAAGAGCAACTACAGAACCTACACCAAGGTCGACGTTACCAGTTAATACGCAGAGCAACATACCAATTGCAAGGATTACAACGTAACCATTCTGCATAACCAGGTTGTTGATGTTCATAGGTGTCAGGTTCTTTCCTCCTGTCAGGAGGGCAAATATTAAATAAATAACAATAAGAGCAATGAACATGCCATATTGTTTCATGTCTAAATTAACTCTCTTATTTTCCATTTCCATCATCCTTTCTATTGTGGGCCATTACGCACTGCATAATCTTCTCCTGAGAAACCTCAGCACTTGTAAGCTCGCCCGCAATCTCTCCCTCATTAATGACATAAATTCTATCGCAGGTACCAATAATTTCAGGCATCTCTGACGAAATTACGATTACCGCCTTACCCTGCTTTGCCAGCTCATTAATGACGCAATAAATTTCATATTTAGCACCTACATCGATGCCTCGTGTTGGCTCATCCAAAATCAAAACATCTGGCTGAGTAAGCATCCACTTTGCAAGCACAACCTTTTGCTGGTTACCACCTGAAAGGGATCCAACCACCTGATTGATGGAATTCGCTTTTACGTTAATTTTCTTTTTATATTCTTCAGCAGCAAGAATTTCCTCATTGCCATTGATAACTCCACGCTTTGAGAAGAATTTTGGTCGCGCGGCAATGGTCATATTCTCCTTAATATCTCCTATAAGAATAAGACCGTTGGTCTTTCTATCTTCAGTAACATACGCAAGTTTATTATCAATAGCATCCTTAACACTATGAAGATTAACTTCCTTTCCGTTAATCTTAACAGTACCAGAGATTTTCTGTCCGTAGCTGTGTCCGAATACGCTCATGGCAAACTCTGTTCTACCAGCACCCATAAGTCCTGCCAGACCAACTACCTCTCCTGCTTTAACTTCGATGTTAATGTTTTTAAGAACCTGACGTTCAGCATCATCTGGATGATAAACATTCCAGTTCTTAACCTCAAAAATAGTATCACCAATAGTGACACCCTCTCTTACAGGATATCTGTTTGTAAGCTCACGACCAACCATGGCTTTAATAACTCTATCCTCAGAGAAATCATCAACTCCTTTAACAAGAGTTTCTATAGTTTTACCATCACGAATAATAGTAACTGCATCTGCAACATAACTAATCTCATTAAGCTTATGAGAAATGATAATACAGGTAATACCCTGCTTCTTCAGCTCGAACATGATATCAAGAAGCTTTTTTGATTCTTCATCATTAAGAGCTGCAGTAGGCTCATCCAAAATAAGAAGCTCTACCTTTTTTGCCATTGCCTTTGCAATCTCTATCAGCTGCTGTTTTCCAACACCAAGAGAGTTTACAGGGGCATTAACATTTTCATTTTCAAGACCAACGCGGGCAAGCATTTCCTGAGCACGCTGTCTTGTTTTGGTCCAATTTATAACGCCCTTCATAGAGAGCTGTTCATTACCTAAAAATACATTTTCTGCAATAGAAAGAAGGGGACTTAAAGCAAGTTCCTGATGAATAATAACAATACCCTTGGCTTCTGAATCCCTAAGGTTATGGAATTTACAAACCTCCCCATGGTATTCAACGTCACCTTCATAAGTTCCGTAAGGATACACTCCAGAAAGAACATTCATCAGTGTAGACTTACCAGCTCCATTTTCTCCACAAAGAGCATGGATTTCTCCCTTTTTCACCTGCAGATTAACATCATCAAGAGCCTTCACCCCAGAAAACTCTTTAGTGATATGTTTCATTTCCAAGATGTAATCTGACATATTAACTTCTCCTTCTTATAAATAGTGGCGACTTATAAAAGTCGCCACTAATCACTTCATAACCTACGATTATTCAGCAAGCTGCTCTTCTGTGTAGTAGCCACCATCTACAATGATTTCCTTGTAGTTATCCTTATCAACTGCAACTGGTGTGCAAAGGTATGAAGGAACAACAAGCTTTCCATTGTCATACTGCTCTGTGTCGTTGATTTCTGGCTCTGAGCCTTCAAGAACTGCCTGAACCATTGTTACGCACTTGTCAGCAAGGAGACGTGTATCCTTGTAGATTGACATTGTCTGTGAACCTGCAATGATATTCTTTGTAGCCATAAGCTCAGCATCCTGACCTGTGATAAGTGGCCAATCCTCGCCAACCTTATAGCCTGCTCCCTCAAGAGCTGCCTTACATCCATAAGCAAAGCCATCAAAAGCTGTTGCACAG
>JAFYYE010000431.1 GCA_017557715.1 Pseudobutyrivibrio sp. | reverse complement strand
CATAGCATGCATATGTAAGGAAATCATAGGTTGGCACCTCACCTCTGTAAGTATCCACCACAAAGGAAATCTGCTGGAATGTGAAAAAGCTGATACCAAGAGGCAACACAATGTGCATAAGTGGCCAATCAGTTTTTAATATCGTATTTACGTTTTCAATAAAGAAATCCATATACTTGAAATAGAAAATTATTCCAAGGTTTGCTACTACTGCAATAATCATTACTGGCTTACATTTTTTTAAACGTCCAATTGAAGAGCTGGCCATGTTCTGAAGCTCATAATTCTCAGTAACAGCTTCAAGCATAGTGGCCTTCTGCATTCTTTTCATCACATAATAAAACGTATAGTTTATGCAAACGCTGGCGATAATAATCAAAAGATATGCTGGATTGAAATAACCATAGAACCACAAAGACATCCCCAAAAGAAAAGCATGGCCCAAACGATATTTTCCGGTTTTATTTATGAGAAAATATCCGATTATGCAAATTGGTAAAAATAGAAAAATAAATATGTACGAATTGAAAAGCATATGCTTATATCCCTTCTTAATCTAATACACTAATAATACCAAACATGGCATGGAAATGTAACTTTTCAATGGAAAACAGCTCTTTATTGTGCTAAAGTATAAGAAGTTCTTAAAGGAGGTTATAAAGGATGAGTAATGGTATTGGAACCAAATGTGTGCAGGCTGGATATACTCCAGGAAATGGCGAGCCTCGTCAGATTCCTATCGTTCAGTCTACAACATTCAAATATGATACAAGCGAAGACATGGGAAAGCTTTTCGATTTAGAGGCTAGTGGATATTTTTATACACGTCTTCAGAACCCAACAAATGATTATGTAGCCGCAAAGATTGCAGAGCTTGAAGGTGGTGTAGCAGCAATGCTTACTTCATCAGGTCAGGCTGCAAACTTTTTTGCACTTTTCAATATTTGTGAATGCGGTAGCCATATCGTGGCATCTTCATCAATCTATGGCGGTACTTTCAATCTTATAGCAGTTACCATGAAGAAGATGGGCGTAGATGTGACATTCGTTTCTCCAAAGGCTACTGAGGAAGAGCTTAATGCAGCATTTCAGGATAATACTCGTGCAGTGTTTGGTGAGACAATCGCAAACCCAGCACTTACAGTTTTAGATATTGAGAAGTTTGCCAAGGCAGCTCATGCTCATGGCGTGCCACTTATCGTTGATAACACATTCCCTACACCAGTAAACTGCCGTCCAATCGAATGGGGAGCAGATATTGTCACTCACTCTACAACAAAGTACATGGATGGCCACGGCGCTGCTGTTGGTGGATGTATTGTTGATTCTGGAAACTTTGACTGGATGGCTCATGCTGATAAGTTCCCCGGTCTTTGCACACCAGATGACAGCTACCACGGAATCACTTATGCTGAGAAGTTTGGAAAGGAAGGTGCTTTCATTACAAAGTGTACTGCACAGCTTATGAGAGACTTTGGATGCATCCAGTCACCACAACACGCCTTCATCTTAAATCTTGGACTTGAGTCACTTCATGTACGTATGCCACGTCATGTTGAGAATGGACTTGCTGTTGCTAAGTTCTTATCTGAACAACCAGAGGTCAAGAAGGTTACATACCCAGGACTTGAGGGTGATGAATATTATGAGATTGCACAGAAGTATCTTCCAAAGGGTGGATGTGGTGTAGTTTCATTTGAGCTTGAAGGTGGTAGAAAAGCCGCTGAAAGCTTTATGAAGAAGCTTAAGCTTATCGCTATCGAAACTCATGTTGCTGATGCTAGAAGCTGCTGCTTGAACCCTGCTACATCTACACATCGTCAGATGACAGATGAGCAGCTTGAGGCAGCTGGTATTCCAGCAGGTCTTATCAGAGTTTCATGTGGACTTGAGGATAGTGCAGATCTTATTGCTGACATTAAGCAGGCATTATCTTAAAAATGAAAGCCAGAATGATTAATAATCATTCTGGCTTTTTAATTACTCTACCATATTTCTCTGCCTACAGGATCTCCCCAATCAAACTCTGGTGATGCAACAAGAGGCTCACCTTTCTCTTCTATTAGTTCTTCAAGAGTTCTATGTTTAAATCTATAACCTTCAGAAAGCAACTTTTTAATTTGCTCATCATCCATTTCATCTAGCGTACTCATCTCTAGCATTCTTTCCCCCCTTTTTACATCGGCACAATCCTAGCTGGTACCCCTGCGTACTTGCCAGGTTTTGTGAGATTCTTTACTACTACGCCGCCAGCGCAGATGAATGCGTCGGCGCAGATGTCGATGTTGTTGCTGACGATGGCACCGATGCCGAGCCAGCAGTTATCTCCCATTGTGACTGTGCCTGCAGTGTGTGCTCCCACTGAAATGTGGACAAAATCACCTATTACATTGTCATGATCCACGGATGAGCTAGTGTTGATGATGCAGCCCTTTCCGATAGTGGTGCCTGGGTTAACCACTGCGTCCGCCATAATCACTGTGCCTTCGCCAATTATGACATCATAAGCAACTACAGCCGAGGGATGAATCAGCGTAACAATATCTGCCCCAAGTTCCTCAAGATTTTCCTGCACCTTGCGACGGATTTTGGCATCACCAATACCAACCACAAAATCAAAGTGATGATTAAGATAATAATCCAAATCAGTCTCCTCGTCGGCCACAGGATACTCTCCAAGCATATCAATTTCCGGATTCTTATCAATGAATACAATGTCATCGTATCCATTAAGTAGCGCGATATCTGCAACAACCTTGCAATGACCGCTAGCGCCCATAATTGCGATACTCTTCATAAGCTCGCCTCCTTTGATAGCTATCTTTTATTCATTAAAAACTGAGCATACTCAAAATCATCAATGTTATCGATATCGATTGACTCGATTCTGCTCATAACATATCCATAAGTGTTGTCTGAATAATAAGTTCTCTTCTCTTTAAGAAGCTTGTAATCCAAAATGTAGATAGCGCCGTTTGGAATGTAGTAGGCATCATTAACCTGACGATTGTTAACGATAGCACCCTTCATTCCGAAGCCTGCATTTGCGATGCAGCCTCTGCCGTCCATATTCATGTACCAACTTGGTGGAGTCTCCGCCTCTGTAACAGAGATAAGAGTGTCCGCACCATGCTGGTTGAAAGCCTCAACAGCCCCGTCGATGTGTGCTGTTGTGCGAAGTGGCGCTGTTGGTAAAAGCACCATGAACTTGTCCACTGGCTCACCAGTCTCGTTCATTACAAACTCAGATGCATGAATATAAACATCTACTGCTGTGGCAGTATCTGAAGCAAGCTCTGCGGGACGCATAAATGGAACCTCTGCGCCGTACTGTTTTGCAACCGCTGCAATCTCCTCGTCATCTGTAGTGACAATGACTCTATCGATATACTTTGATGCCTTGGCAGCGTCTATCGCATATGCGATAAGTGGCTTGCCATTAAGTGGCTTAATATTTTTTCCTGGAAGGCCCTTGGAACCTCCGCGGGCAGGAATAAATGCTATCATTTAGAAATCTCCCATTTGAATAATCTCGTCGTATTCTAAATCTCTCTTGGCTTCCTTGCCAATTACAAACTCGTAGTACTTAGGTGAGATGCCTGTACCTGGACGCTTGTAGTCGATATCGTCCTCTGTGATAATCTCGCCCTTCTTAATAGGACGTGCTGCAACGATACTTCTCTGGAATGCGTCTCTGCGCTCCTGATCCTCGTTAACAACCTTCTTTGTAGAACCAAGCATCTTGTATCCGCGCTGAGCAGCCTCACAGATAGCCTTTAAATCCTCTGGGTCAGCAGAAACCTTGTGGTCCCAGCCTACCATGTTCTTATCTAATGTGAAGTGCTTTTCAATGATGCAAACTCCCTTTGTAACAGACATGATTGGAGCAAGTGCGCCAAGTGTGTGATCTGAGTAACCTGTAGGAAGCTCGAATGCAGTACGGAGCATATCAATGTTGTTGAGATTTACCTGCTCATCTGCTGGTGGATAAATTGAAACGCAGTGAAGAAGATAAATATCATCACAACCATTTTCCTTTAATGTATCAACAGCAACGCTAACATCTGCAAGTGAGCAAAGACCTGTAGACATAACAACTGGCTTGCCCTTCTTAGCACAGTACTTCAAGAATGGAACGTTGTTCAAATCCATTGATGCAATCTTGATAAATGGAACATCAAGCTCATCAACAAGCATATCTACCTCTGCCTTTGAGAAAGGTGTAGAAGCGAACTCGATACCTACCTTATCGCAGTATTCCTTGAGTTCCTTGTGCTGAGCCTTGTCGATAGCGTATGCATCTACGATTGACTCAAGTGTATAATCTGTACGATTTCTGTAATCATCTCTAAGGAAATAATTATCGTTATATACCTTACGTGAGAAGATTGAATCCTTTGTCCATGACTGGAACTTTACGCAATCTGCGCCGCATTCCTTTGCGATATCAATCATCTTCTTGGCAAGCTCAACATCACCATTGTGATTTGCACCAATTTCTGCAATTACATAAGCCTGACCATATTCTTTAACTTCACTAAATTTCATTTATATTCCTCCGTTTATTACACTCCAAAAGCTGCAATAACAATTCCTAAAATTATAATCACAAGTCCAAGTGCTTTTCTTGGGCTAATCTTCTCGCTAAGGAAAATCTTTCCAAGGATGGCAACCCAGATATATCCTGTGGCCTCAAGGATAGGTCCGATTGAAAGAGGCACGCCCTTGTAGCCAAGTACTGAACAAAGTGATGCACCGAAGAAGAAGATATATGCGCCGATTACCATAGGATTCATGTACTCGGCGATTTTGCTAGGATACTCCTTCTCAGCCGCCTTCTTTAAAATAATCTGAGAGCAAGAGGCAATGAATGTGCCTGAGAGCATAATAAGTGCGTACTTAAGCATTCTTCTCTACCTCCTTTGTCTCCTGATTTTTTCCAGTAACATCCTCATCGCCAGTTACTACAAAGTAAACGCCGATGATTACAACTGCTGCACCAACCACCTTAAGTGGTGTGATTTGCTCGTGGAAGATTAAAAATCCCCAGATGAGTCCCCAGATTGTGGTCACAGCCTTATTAGCATAAGCAACAATCAATGGAAGATGCTTGATAACCTGCTGCCAGGCAATGGCATAAAAGCCAAGGATGCAGATAACCAAACCATAGAACAAAATCCACTTTGTGCTAAGGAAGTCATACTGCGCTGCTGTCTTTGAGCAGATTCCGCTGATTGAAATTATCAAAATGATAATATGTAAAATTATGAACCATTTAACATTTTCTTTTTTCATTATTTACCCCAGTTTTCTAACATTTCTTTAACGTAATCAGTTGTCATAATCTTCTCTACTGTGCCCTGCACATCAAGACGCTTTGTGTTGTGTGATGTGTAGGCATCGTTAGCCATAGTGTGAACCTGACCATCTACGAAGAACTTGTCGTAGTTGAGGTCACGGCCGTCTGGGAGTACGCGGTAGTAGTTGCCCATATCAACTGAGCGAACGCACTCTTCGTTAGTCATAAGTGTTTCGAAGAGCTTCTCGCCGTGACGTGTACCGATAATCTTTGTGCCTGTATCGCCAAAGAGCTGCTGAACAGCCTTTGCTAAATCACCGATTGTAGAAGCATCTGACTTCTGAACGAAAAGATCACCTGGCTCACCGTGCTCGAAAGCAAACATAACGAGAGCAACTGCCTCATCAAGATTCATAAGGAAACGAGTCATGTTAGGGTCTGTGATAGTGATAGGGTTTCCTGCCTTAATCTGGTCGATGAAAAGAGGAATAACCGAACCACGTGAGCACATTACGTTACCATAACGTGTTGTACAAATTGTAGTCTTGCCAGCTGCAACACGGGCGTTTGCGCCGATAACCTTTTCCATCATAGCCTTTGAAATACCCATTGCATTGATTGGGTATGCAGCCTTGTCTGTTGAAAGACAAACTACACGCTGAACGCCTGCTTCTACTGCTGCGTGAAGCACGTTATCTGTACCCTCTACGTTTGTGCGAACAGCTTCCATTGGGAAGAACTCGCAAGATGGAACCTGCTTAAGTGCTGCTGCGTGGAAGATGAAATCTACCCCTGGCATAGCATCCTGAACAGAGCGCATGTTTCTAACATCACCGATGTAGAACTTTACTTTGCCTGCAAGGTCTGGGTGCTCAGCCTGAAGCTGATGACGCATATCATCCTGTTTCTTCTCATCACGTGAGAAAATTCTGATTTCCTTTAAATCTGAATCTAAAAAGTGCTTGAGTACAGTGGAACCAAATGAACCTGTACCTCCAGTAATCATAAGAGTCTTATCTTTAAATAATTCGCAATTCATGTTATTTATCCTTTCTCCAAACCATTTTATTCACAATACCAGTGTATGACTGGATAATCTTAACAACCTTTGTTGAAACATTCTCCTCAACATAATCAGGAACTGGGATACCATAATCCCCAGCCTCATTCATATCGATGGCTGTTGTAACAGCCTGAAGAAGTGACGCCTCATCAATACCAGCGATGAAGAAGCAAGCCTTATCAAGTGCCTCAGGTCTTTCAGTCGATGTGCGGATGCAAACTGCTGGGAATGGCTTTCCAATACTTGTAAAGAAGCTTGATTCCTCAGGAAGTGTACCTGAATCTGAAACTACTGCAAATGCATTCATCTGCAAGTGATTGTAATCGTGGAAACCAAGTGGCTCGTGCATACGAACACGTGGGTCAAGCTTGAAGCCTGTAGCCTCAAGACGCTTTCTTGAACGTGGGTGGCAACTGTAAAGAATTGGCATGTCGTACTTCTCAGCAAGCTTGTTGATAGCTGTGAAAAGTGATGTGAAATTCTTTTCTGTGTCGATGTTCTCCTCGCGGTGAGCAGAAAGGAGGATGTACTTCTTTGGCTCAAGACCAAGCTTATCAAGAACATCACTTGCCTCGATAGCCTCTAAGTTCTCGTGAAGAACCTCTGCCATAGGCGAACCTGTCACATATGTGCGTTCCTTTGGAAGACCGCAGTCTGCAAGGTAGCGACGAGCGTGCTCTGAGTAAGCCATATTTACGTCTGAAATAATATCTACGATACGGCGGTTTGTCTCCTCTGGGAGGCACTCATCCTTACATCTGTTACCAGCTTCCATATGGAAGATTGGGATGTGAAGGCGCTTTGCAGCAATAGCTGAAAGGCAAGAGTTTGTATCGCCGAGAATCAAAAGAGCGTCTGGCTGAATCTCCACCATAAGTTCGTAAGACTTTGCAATGATATTTCCTACAGTCTGGCCAAGGTTGTCGCCAACGGCATCCATGTAAACCTCTGGGTCGTCAAGCTGCAAATCCTTAAAAAAAACTCCATTAAGATTGTAATCGTAGTTCTGGCCTGTGTGAGCAAGAACGCAATCGAAGTATTTACGGCACTTTTTGATTACGGCTGCAAGACGGATAATCTCAGGGCGAGTGCCTACGATAATAAGTAATTTTAATTTTCCATTATTTTTAAACATTTTTATACCTCTTCATGATACGTATCTGGTCTATCAGCTTCCAACAACTCGTTGGCCCACATAAGGGTGACGAGATTCTCGGAATCTGACAGGTTGATACTGTTGTGTGTGTAGCCTGGGAGCATGTGGATGGCCTGGATTTTGTCGCCGCTCACCTCATACTCGATTACTGGGAATGGATTTCCGTTTTCATCAACACCCACGCGGCGCTGCTGGATGAGTCCATGTCCAGAAATTACAATAAAGAACTCCCACTTTGTGTGGTGCCAATGCTGCCCCTTTGTAATTCCAGGTTTACTAATATTTACAGAGAACTGACCATGGTCAGCAGTCTTTAAAAGTTCTGTAAACGAGCCGCGGTCATCGCAGTTCATCTTCAAATCAAAAATCGCTTTATCCTTTGGAAGGTAGCTAAGGTATGTGCTGTAAAGCTTCTTGGCAAAGCTTCCGTCTGGGATAGCTGGCATCATAAGTGTCTGTGGCTGCTCCACAAAGCTGTCGAGAAGCTCCACGATTTCGCCAAGTGTCACTGTGTGTGTGACTGGAACATATGCATATTTTCCAGCTGTATCTGGAACTACATTTCCATCTTCATCGTAATCACAGCGGTGCTCATTTCCTGTCAAAGCTTCTATCATCTCATTTACCAAATCATCAATGTAAACAAGTGTCAGCTCTGTGGCTGGATCGTTAACTGTAATCTCGAGGCCGTTGGCCTTGTTGTTACAGAATGTAGCAACTGCTGAGTTGTAATTTGGTCTGCACCATTTTCCGAAAAGATTTGGGAAGCGGTAAACAAGAACCTTTGCACCAGTCTCCTGCTGGTACTTGAAGAAAAGCTCCTCACCAGCGAGCTTGCTAGCGCCGTATTCGCTGCCTGCATATCTACCAAGCAAAGTGGCCTGGATAGATGATGAAAGCATCACTGGGCAAGCGTTGCCATGCTTTTTTAATGTATCAAGAAGGGTGCTGGCAAAGCCAAAATTTCCTTCCATAAATTCCGAATTGTCTTTAGGACGATTGACACCTGCAAGATTGAATACGAAATCGCAATCGCTGCAGTATTTATCAAGTTCCTCAAGAGTGGATGAACGGTCGTACTCGTAGATGGTGAGCTCTTCACCAAGACTGTGAAACTTATCTCTCCCATCAGAAGCACACTTCAGTGTCTCCACAAGATTTTTTCCAACAAAACCGGCCGCACCGGTAACTAGAATTTTCAAAATAATCTCTCCTGTTTTTGCGTATCTACCGACACACATAGTCTAGAATATTATAGCACAACAAATAAATAAGTGCATCAAATCCGCCCTTTAACAAATCTAACACAACCATTTTGTATAATAACCGCATGACACTCGACTAAAGATGGCACAGTAAAGGAGACTCGTATGAAAGTTTTAAAGCGATTTGCACATCTTATGTTGGCTGTATCACTTGTGTTTTGCGGAATTTTATCATTTGATGTTGCCAGCGTAAAAGCCGAGGGAGGTCTTGTTATTAATTCTGTCACAATAAGTGGGGATACCGTAGTGGTTTCAGCATCTGGAGGCGCGGCTTCGGAAGATGGCATGTACCATCTTATAGCTTCTGCTGCATGTCAGGCTGCTCCTATGGGGGATGACATTGCTCAGCAGAGTGTAGGTCAGACTGAATTTAGGGTGCCTTTAAATAAGGGGCTTCCAAATTCTCTACTTTACAAGAAATTCACCATCTGCGTGACTCTTGGTGGAGCTCTTGCCCCAGTTTCAAACACCATGTACATTCTTAATCCTGAGGCTTGTGCTACTGTTACACCTGCCCGTATGGATAATGGTATTAAAGGTATCTTCCCTGAGATTGATGATGCCATTGCAAACAAGAATCAGGTGAGTACACTTGGTGTCAACCAGGTCAATCTGAATGTGCCTATCTCCATGATTTATCGCTTGGGCGACTACGACCATCTGGTTCAGAAATACAATAATCTTGGTATTCAGGTAAACATGATTCTACTTGCAGATAAAGGTGCTGGCCCTGATTACATCAGCCCATTATCTTACAAGGGTATGAAAAAGCAGTCATTCTTCGCTTTTAATGCTTCTACACCAGAAGCTTTGGAGAAAGTCGGAAATGCAGCTGCTACTATCGCTAGCCGCTATTCAGGAATCGGCTATGGTCAGGTTGATAATTTCATCATTGGCAACGAGGTTAATGCTTGGCGTGAGTGGAACTACATGAAGTTTGATACCTACGAGCAGTTTATGAATGAGTACTGCAAGGCATTTAGAGTAATGTACAATGCCATCAAGGGCGCTAATGGTTCTGCAAATGTCTACACCTGCATTGACCATCAGTGGGCTAAACCAGAGGCATCTTATTACATGTCTGGCAAGGAATTCCTTATCAGATTCAATCAGACAATTAGTGCTGAGGGAAATATCGACTGGAGACTTGCTGTTCATCCAAATAATTACTGGCTCCTTGCTCCTAAGGCTTGGGAGACTTCAGCTAAGGTTACTCACGACCAGAGTACTCCTTACGTGACGATGGCCAATTTGGAAGTCCTGACAGACTATATGTCTTTACCAGAGATGCTGAGCCCTACTGGCGCGGTTAGAAGTGTAAAGATTGCAGAGCTAGGATATGTAAGTAACAAGGGCGAGGATATTCAGGCTGCCTCTGTTGTATTTGCTTATCTTGTGGCTTCAAATAACAGCCATATTGATGGTATTGTTATTCTTCGCGAGGCTGACAATAAGATTGAAATCAAGCAGGGCATTAAATGTGGTCTGTGCGATGTGAAGGGCAATCCAAAGAAAGCCTTCTCTTTCTATCAGAATCCACTTGATCCTAATATAGTGGCACAGGCTAGTGCAATTGCTGGCGTAGATTTGAATTCTTTGGTCGTACCAAGATAATTTTAATGGCATAATAAAAGCGCTTAGTTATCCGCATTTACGTTGTGGATAATTAAGCGCTTGTTTTTTGATTTAGTTGATATCTAGCCTTTAAACATTTTCAAAAGCTTACCAAGTAAACCTTTGTTATTATTCTTTTTTGCAAAATCGATTTTTGCATATTTCGAGAGGACATCTGCCTGAGCATCCAGCTTCTCCTGGAAGACCTGCATCCAAACTACATCTTCGTCCTTTCCTTGGAAATGCTCGAACGCAACCTTTCCATCCTTGAGCGAAATAAAACGATTTCTAATGTGGGTAAGGCGCTTGAAGGTGTCATCCCACTCTGGAATAAGGTCTCTGGCCTCGGTGTAGCATTCCTTCATCTTCTCCATGTATTTCTTTACGCCCTCTTCCTCAATGTTGTATTTCTGAGCAAGCATGTCATCAAAAAGGATGAAAGCATCATAAAAACGTTCATTAGTCAGTCTGTTTTTTGTGCTTAGCATAGTCAAACCCCTCTAATATCAATCAATTGTCAACTGATTACTTTAATTCTTCGCCTTTGCTGGTAATTATACTATCTACTATATATATCGGGCGCTGCTTTACTTCTGCAAAGATGATTGCCAAATATTCTGAGATAAATCCCAAAATAATGAACAGCACACCAAACATGAAACAAAGAACAACGATAAGTGTTGAATAGCCATCTGGCGCTGTGCCAAGGAAGAACTGCACGATGGAATAAATCATCAAAATCAGTGCCGCGATAATCGAAACAACTCCCGCGTAGATTCCCATCTTAAGAGGCACATCTGAGAAATTGCAGATTGCATTAAGTGATAGCTTGATGAGGGCCTTGAGATTATAGTTGCTCTCTCCTGCCACTCTGGCGCTGGCCTCGAATTCAAGAGTAGTCTTTTTGAAGCCTACATTCTGAACATATCCGCGCAAGAATCTTACTCGCTCGCGATAGTCATTCTTAAGAACCGAAGCTACCCTACGAGAGATAGCAAAGAAATCTGATGAGTTGTTTTCAAATTTAGTCTTGCCAGAAAGTGCATTCATAACCTTATAGAATGCTGCGGATGTGATGCGCTTGAAAATACCTGCATCCGCTCTGGCTGTGCGAATCATTGAAACTACATCAAAGCCTTCATCAAACTTTGCAATGATTCCTGGGATAGATTCTGGTGGATGCTGAAGATCTGCGTCCATGCAAACCACACCATCACCTGTGGAATAATCAATTCCTGCAATCATGGCTGCCTCGTGACCGCGATTTGCCGCAAAGTTAATTACAGCAACCTTGTCATCATTTGCTGCATATTTTCTTAAGAATTCAAGACTGTTGTCACGGCTTCCATCATTTACGAAAATAAGCTCGTAGTCCCAGCCAGTCTTATCTGAAGTCTCTTTTAATATTGATGAAGTGTGCTGGTAGAATTGGTCGATACCAAGTTCTTCATTATAAACCGATACTACTACCGAAAGTTTTTTTGCCATGTTAGTTATTTTCCTTTAAGAAAAGCTGCCACTTGAATGGCAGCCTTTTATTTTAGTACAAGATGCCTGCTGGTATGTTTACGTCGTACCACACACCATCAACATTAACCTTGTTTGATTTTAAATCAGCATTTGTGATTGCCTGAATTCCAAGGGCATCCATGAAGAACTCGAATGTCTCTGCATATCCCTCGAAAGCTGTAGGCTGTGCAAGCATAGGCGCGATAATGTGATAGCAATTTGCATCAGCTGTTGTTCCAAAAGTGATGTTAGTGCTCATCCAATTTTCAACAGCCTTTACCTTTTCAGCATCTGACATATTATCATTAACGATTGTCTCAAGAATGCTTAATGCAAAA
Source organism: Pseudobutyrivibrio sp. (assembly GCA_017557715.1). Taxonomy (GTDB): domain Bacteria; phylum Bacillota; class Clostridia; order Lachnospirales; family Lachnospiraceae; genus Pseudobutyrivibrio. The sequence goes on along the minus strand of JAFYYE010000431.1, from coordinate 16,535 downwards.
AGCTTGTAAGCCACGATAGCACTGTCGCTGTTAGCCTGTGACTCAAGGATTTCCTTTGTAATCTTAACGATTCGGCCTTCCTCAACGCCATAGAATTTATAGTGATTGTAAATGGCAGCGGCATCATCACCGAATGCTGCCTTTACATCAGCATATCTTTCGGCATAATCTGCTACAGGAAAATTCTCCTGTGTAATGTCATAATTATAAACCTTTGCTTCTGCTGTAGCTGACATACCCACAAAGCCTGTGAGTGCCATAGCTAAAACTAGTCCACTTGCAATGATCTTCTTCATATTCATATCACGATTCCTCCTTATGAGTCCAACGTATACATCTGTATTGGATTATAGCAGAATTATCATATTAATACAAAAATCAGCATTGGCTAGCCCTTGAATGTAGGAACTGTCTCTCTGATTTTCTGAACCACCTCAGGTGCCTCGTTATTATATGCAAGCTTCATAAGCTCGCCGAGATTTGTAAGGAACTCGTTTGAATCAAACTTAATTGGCTCTGCCACGTGGATAAGATGATTCTCTGTCTCCTTTAAGCCTTCCTCGCTCATAAGCTTTTCTTCGTAGAGCTTCTCACCTGGGCGAAGACCAACTTCTTTAATCTCGATATCAACATCTGGACGAAGTCCTGCAAGCTCAATCATGTTGCGGGCAAGATCAAGAATCTTCACTGGCTCACCCATATCAAGTACAAATATTTCACCGCCAGAGGCATTAGCGCCTGCCTTAAGTACAAGGCTGACAGCCTCAGGAATAGTCATGAAATATCTGATGATATCACGGTGTGTAAGAGTGATTGGACCACCTTCTGCAATCTGCTTTTTGAAAAGTGGAACTACCGAACCGTTGGAACCAAGGACGTTACCGAAACGAACTGCAACGTATTCTGTGTGACCACTGCCAGCTGCAACTGGAGTCATATCACTTGTATCAATATCCACCTGATGTGTGATAAGTGCTGGAAGCTTGTCCTCGCTGTTGCTTCTCACCATAGCATCAAAGGTCTGGATAATCATTTCGCATATACGTTTCGTAGCACCCATGACGTTTGTTGGATTAACTGCCTTATCCGTGCTGATAAGTACAAAACGATCACAACCGTATTTCATGGCAGCGTATGCTGTCTTGTATGTACCCACTGCGTTATTCTTAATAGCCTCGCAAGGGCTGTCCTCCATAAGAGGCACATGCTTGTGAGCGGCTGCATGATAGCAGATGTTTGGACGATAGGTCTCGAACACTGCCTCGATGCGGCGGGCATCACGAACTGAACCGATAAGTGCTACTAAATCAAGCTCAGGATATTTGCGCTTGAGCTCAAGCTGAATATCGTAAGCGTTGTTTTCATAAACATCAAAAATGATGAGCTGCTTTGGCTCATACTTTGCAATCTGGCGGCAAAGCTCGGAACCAATGGAACCGCCACCACCTGTAACAAGAACTACCTTACCCTTAAGCTGGGCAGCCACATCCTCCTGATGAAGGCTGATTGGATCTCGTCCAAGAACATCCTCGATAGTGATGTTCTGAAGGTTTCCTGCGCTGACAATGCCCGCTTTTTCAGCATACATATTTGGAAGTTGCTTGATGTGGGCATTTGTCTCTTTGCAAAGATTAATAAGATTACGCTTCTCGCTAGGTGAAAGGCTGGCGATTGCGATATAAATCTCTTTGATTTCATATTTTTCAGCAGCCCAGAGAATCTTATCTCTTCCGCCGATAACCTCGACGCCATCGATGTAGCGTCCCCATTTGTTAGGGTTGTCATCAATGATGGCTACTACTTTGGCGCGACCGTTGGCGCCACCTTTTATAAAATTGACATCGCGAAGAATCATACGTCCGGCAGAGCCTGCACCAATCAAAAGGACATTGGCATCTGCTCCGTCAGATTCTCTCTTGTCGCGAAGTAATAGCATAAATCTGTAAGAAAATCTGATAGCCACTCCAAAGAAGAACTGGAATGCAATACCAAAAACATAGTAAGAAATTGGCATTCTGTAGATAAATGCTGTAACAAAAACAGCCTTGGCAACTATGGTGATGACTGTTGCAAAAACCATATGCTTAAGCTCATAGAAGCTGGCGAAACGCCAAATGCTTCGATAAAGCCCTAACAGCCAGTAAACAAATATCGTAAATGCGGCGTAAGGAATGATGAGCTTGTAGTACATATCTAAGTAGTTCACTCCGATGTGACTAAACTGGCAATCAAAGCGGAACCACAGTGCAAGGAAGTACGACAATACAACTGTAAAAACATCGTATGCTACAAGAAGTACTGCCACCTTCTGCCAATGCTGAAGCTTATTATTTTTTTCCATTAAAATATTTCTCCTCGAAATAATTTGAACGAATTACTCAAAGCATGCACGAATAACTTCGATAATTCTATCCTGCTCCTCTGGAGTCATCTTGTTATCGCTAGGTAAGCAAAGACCTCTCTCGAAAATATCTGTACCCATGTCGAGAGGCTGACCATCTTCACCTACAAAACCGCCTGCGATGTATGCGTTAGTAACTGCACGTCCATTTCCCTCGCGAGTGATGAATGGATTCAAGCGGTAAATTGGCTGCATGTGCATTGGCTTCCAGATTGGACGACCTTCTGCATTGATGCTTGCGATAGCCTGCAGGATTTCTGTTGGGCAGCTTTTACCATGCTCTGGTGTGAAGAGAGCCTCGTGCTCTCCACGAACCTGTGGGCACATAGCTTCCTTGTCGATAATCATGCAAGATAACCAGTAGTTTGGCTCAGAATTCTTTAAATCCATTGGATTCATCTGAACTGGTAAGCCCTTGAAGCCTTCCTTATATCTTTCGTAAATCGCCTTCTTCTGCGCAATGTGCTCCTCAAGATATGGAAGCTGACCGCGGATAACACCGGCGATTACGTTACTCATTCTATAGTTGTAACCAAGCTCCTCGTGCTGATACCAAGCAGCGGCCTCGCGAGCCTGTGTAGACCACTTGCGAACCTTCTCAGCAGCCTCTTTAGAATTTGTAAGGAAGCATCCGCCTGAAGAACCTGTGATAATCTTATTTCCGTTGAAAGAAATAGTGTTGTAGTGACCGAATGAACCAGTCTGAACACCCTTATAAGTAGCACCAAATGACTCTGCAGCATCCTCAACAAGGATTGCACCGTGCTTCTTAACGATAGCGTTAATCTCATCAATCTTACCAGGTGTACCATAAAGGTGAGCGCAAACAACAACCTTTACCTCAGGGTAAATCTCAAATGCCTTCTCAAGAGCAACTGGATCCATGTTCCATGTATCTGTCTCAGTGTCGATGAATACTGGGATACCACCCTCGTAAACAACTGGGTTTACTGTGGCATCAAATGTCATATCTGTACAGAAAACTCTGTGACCTTCGAGACATCCATGACCAACTGCTGGCATGCCGTATGCCTCGATACCAGCAAGCTTCATTGAAAGGTGAAGTGATGCTGTACCAGCTGAAAGACCAACTGCATACTTAACGCCTACCTTCTCAGCACAAAGCTTTTCAACTTCTGTGATGTTTGTACCTGCTGTGGTCATCCAATTTGTATCATAGGCTTCCTGAATGTACTTTAATTCCTCACCATGCATGGATGGTGTTGCAAGGAAAACCTTCTTTTCAAACTTCTCAAAATTCTTAGAATACATTTTACTTACCTCTTATGTATATAAAAAATTTAAAACTTTGTTTAGCGAATTTAATTAATCACCGAGCTTTACAATCACTCTGCCATCCACAACTGCGATTGAGCCGTCGTTTGGATATGTAGGCATAGATTTAACAGTCTCTTCTGCTGCAACCTCACCTTCATCTACGATGACATTTTCATTTCCGAATCCGATATGCTCACGAATGAAATGGATTGAACCAGCATACTGAACCAAATCAGTATAACGTGGGAACTTGTCAAGCTTGATAGCATCTAACTGATCGACATTATCAATCTTTACAAATGTAGCATCTTCAAGATTCTCCCAGCCAACAAGGACAATTTCCATATCTTCTTCAAAACCATCGCAGGTCTTGATAGCTGTAACCATCTGATTAAAATATGCTACTGTCTGCTCCTGAGCAATCTCTGCCTTCATGTAAGCAGCGTTATCCATGTAAACATAACCAAGTGTCATAATTGTCACGCAGATAATCTGCAGAAATGAAATCCAGTATTCTGCCTTGCTAATGAATGAGCTGTCGCCTTCTGTATCAGAGATTTTCTCTAATAAAATCAGTGGAATAATATATACGAAAATATCGCCGTACACCATAAGGCTGTCAACCTTGTAAGCACTGCTTGTAGAAAGCAGATATACAACGTTCATGCCGATTGGTAAAATCACAAGACCAATTATGCTAACGAGCTTTGTTGCCGAGCTGTTCTTGCACTTTGAGAGCAGTAATAAAATTTGCACTACTGTCACCACAAAAATCAGCGCTGTAAATGCTCGCTGATATAATACAGCATTTATTCCCGCCTGTCCAAATCCGAAGAAAGCTTTGAATAAATCAATCATTAGATTAGGGAATTCTGATACTGAGTAACCCTCGTTCATTCCCTTGTAATCTACAGCTGTGATGCCTTTTACTGCCATAGTGAGTTTTCTAATGATTGCCCACAAGCCAAGGCTTACAACAAGATTAATCAAATATACCACGCCTTTTTTGATGTAGGCTGCTGGTGAATTGATTTTGTCGCCTATGACTTCTAAATACAAGCTTATAAGAAATAAAGCTATTGTAACGGCTAAAAACGCCTGATAAATTCCAAGTCCAAGGGTGCCAAGGATGGCTGAAATGATGAAGCCTTTTACGTTGTAATTATCGATAAGAGCTTTTGCGGCAAGCACCGATAAAAGCAACGCCACCATGTATTCCCATGATGTGAACATAAAAGAGAAGATGCTTGTCACCACTGGATAGACCACCATAACGGTGCCAATCATACCTGCAACAAGCTTGCTTTTTACATCAAACAGCTCTATCAAAACCATCGCAGTAATGGCAATCAACAAAATGGAGAAGCCACCGTTGAAAACTGGCACGGAAAAAAGCTTTGTAGTCTTCATCTGTATGTCGTAGATGAAGCCAAGCATCCATCTGCCAGATTCGTAGGTGCCGCCCAAATTAAATAGACATGCTGAATTGTCGTGATATGAAATTCTATTAAAGAGGATGTAGCCGTGGGCAAGCAGACCAGCTATAAGAGCTGTTACGAATCCATAAATCTGCTGCTTGCTAAGCTTTTGTATCGTATATGCGATACAATCCTCAATCTTTTTTGTAATCTCCATGTGATATTACTTTCCGTCCTCTTCCTGTACCAAATAGATTGGTCTGTTTTTTGTCTCAAGGTATGCCTTTGATAGATACTGGCCAAGGATTCCCATGCAAAGAAGCTGTATTCCTGACACAAGCAAGATGATACAAACCATTGATGGCCATCCACTTGTTGGGTCACCGAATACCAATGTTCTTACTATGATAACTACTATAAATAAAAATGCAACAAGGCACATAATTAGTCCGAAGATGGATGCCATGATAAGTGGCGCTGTGGAGAATGCTACGATTCCATCGATGGCATAAAGGAATAATTTCCAGAATGACCACTTTGTCTCGCCAGCCACGCGCTCAACGTTTTCAAACTCAAGCCATTTGCGCTTGAAGCCGACCCATCCAAAGATGCCCTTTGAAAAGCGATTGTACTCCTTCATTGAAAGGATTGCATTAACCACTTTTCTAGTCATCATCTGGTAATCGCGAGCACCATCAACAATGTCTGTGCTTGAAATCTTGTTCATCAATCTGTAGAACTTGCGAGCGAACCATGAACGAATAGGTGGCTCACCTTTGCGGTCCACACGTCTTGTGGCAACCACTTCACACTCGCCAGACTCGATGTAGCCTAACATCTCTGGAAGAAGTGCTGGTGGATCCTGAAGATCTGCATCCATGATTACCACATAATCACCCTTTGACTTTTCAAGTCCTGCATATATGCCTGCTTCCTTACCAAAGTTTCTTGAAAATGAAACATAGTGTACGCGCTCATCTTTTTCATGAAGCTGGCGACACACCTCTAAAGTTTTATCTTTTGAACCATCGTCTACAAAAAGGAACTCGATATCCACAGTTGGAAGCTTTGGCTCCACATCTCTGATTGCCTCATAGAAAATAGGCAAGGATTCCTCCTCGTTGTAGCATGGCACTATAATTGTAAGTAATTTTTTGCTCATAGTTTTCCTTTGATTAATCTATATTCTTTGTGATTTTTTTATTGGCGTAAGCTGGTGAAACTATTTCGATAGATACTCACCGATTTGCTTGTCCATTACTTTGCTCACATCTTCGCCCTGAAGATAAGCTAATGACCACTCTACGATTTTCTCCATTGTGGTCTCCACATTCCAGACTGGCTTCCAGCCAAATGTAGTCTTGATTTTACTGCAGTCAAGCTTTAAGAAGTTGGCCTCGTGTGGACCACCATCATGCTTGTTTACCCATGATGCTTTGTTAAGTGATGTGGCTTTCACATTCCACTTGTCGCAGAAAAGCTGTACCAGCTCACCTGTTGTCCAACAATCACTATCATTAGGACCAACATTGTAGCTGCCTGCAAGAGACTTGTCCTTGTACTGAGCCTCAGCAAGCATAAGATATGTCATAACTGGCTCAAGCACATGCTGGTATGGGCGTGTGGAGTATGGATTTCTAACCACGATTTCCTGACCTGCTGATACAGCACGAACGCAGTCTGGAATGATTCTGTCGTTGGCAAAATCTCCACCACCAATTACATTACCGGCACGGCATGTAGAAACTGCTGGTGCTGTAGTTCCATAAATCTTCTCATATTCAGCATCTGTGAAGAATGAATTCTTATAGCTGCTTGTGACAAGTTCCGAACAAGACTTTGAATTTGAATATGGATCAAATCCATTAAGTTCCTCGTTCTCGCGGTATCCCCACTGCCATTCCTTATTAAGATAAACCTTGTCAGTAGTGACATTTACAAATGAACGAACACTAGGTGTCTGGCGAACAGCATCGCAAATGTTTACAGTTCCCATAACATTTGTCTCGTATGTATAAACCGGATCCTTATATGAATCGCGAACGATAGGCTGTGCTGCCATGTGGATAACTATCTCTGGCTGTACTTCTTTGAAAACATCAAGAAGGTGCTTCAAATCACGGATGTCACCTTCAATCGAGTTCATCTGAGATCCAAGTCCTAACATATCAAAAAGGCTTGGCTCTGTAGGCGCTTTTAATGCATAGCCTGTGACCTGTGCCCCAGCATTGATAAGAGCCTTGCACATCCATGAGCCCTTGAAGCCTGTGTGTCCTGTGATAAGGACTTTTCTATCTTTATAAAAATCTAAATTCATTATTTATCTCCTTTAAATGCCCAAAACTTGTTAAGAAGAAAGTTTACAGGCACGCTGATTACAAGATTTAAGATTGGTGAAATCAACTTAGATACTCCAAGGATTTCCACCCAGAATATTGCCAAAACACTGCTTAAGAATAGACCTGTGAACGAGTATGAAATGTAAGTCTTCACAAGTGCTAAAAGCATTGTTTTGAATCCACCCTCAAGCTTAAATACAAAGCGCTTGTTCCAGTAGAATGACCAAAGTACGCTAAGTATAAAGCTGACCACAGTGGCGATTAAGTAATCGTATTTTGGTGATACACTTGCTGCCTCGCAAATCTTTATAGTTCCTAGGTAAATCAAATATGAAATAACAGTATTGCTAAGACCTACAATGCCAAACTTCACAAACTGTATAAAGGCCTGATACTTATCCTCGGATAACTTCAGGCGAAAAATTTTATAAATAAAAAAATGTATTATATTTTCAAGTATGTTCCACATAAAATACTTTAATATTTCTCTTTCTAGTCATAGTATCCTTATATTTTATCACTGAGATGGTGTAAAATCATGTTTTATTTAAAAATCATGTCTCAAAAATTAAGGCTGCAACGTCTGTTACAGCCTTAATTATACTTTATTTATATTTTACATGCACCTATATTAAGGAATTGTAGCGTTCGCTTACTTTTCCCCAGTCTAGAATCTCCCAAAATTCTTTGATGTAATCTGGGCGAAAATTCTTGTATTTAAGGTAATATGCGTGCTCCCAAACATCTAATGCGAGGATTGGTGTCCAGCCCTATCTAGCAATTCCCACGTAGTAAGAGCCTAGCTGTGCACACGCCATATCGTTATTAGCAATGTATTCCGCTGCTGCAGTATTCTCCACCGAGCAGATATAAACATCACCCGATACTGGCTCCTGTTCTGTGAAATCAGTTAAATCATATCCCTCAAAAGAAAGTGGTCTGAGATACTCTGCATAAGGATCCAAATAAACAACTGTATTCACAAACTTTTCTACTGGATACTTGCTGTAGCAGAGAATTACAGGATAAAGCATATCCTGAACATGCACTGTTCCATCATATTCCTGAGCATATACAATAGCTTCCTCGGCGCCCTCTGTCCACACACGCTCCATCATTTCGTTGTAGCCTGTGAAATAATATACCGCAAAAATCAATCCTGCTGCACCGTATAGTGCCATAAGAGCACGCTTTACTGCCAACGAATGCTTCTTAAACAGCGATATCGTAAATACGATTCCGGATGCTATGAAATAAAGCAGTGGAATCATAGCAATGTTTAATCTGTTGAAGTTTACTTCTACCAATGCTCCCAAAATCAACGAGCATGCAAACCATATCCATATGATAACTGTATGTTTGCTAGGTTTAATCACATTTTTTATTATGCCTAAGATAAGAAATACATTTGAGAATAAGAAGTAAATTCCGTATCTTGGTGTAGAGTTCCATGAGCGCAAATCATACTGAACCCAGAAGAATGAAATTGTTCTCCAAAGATTCTCGAATGAAAGTCCTACGTCTGTACTTCTAAAGAATCCCATCTTTGGAATCGAGAAGAAGCTAGTCTGAATTGGTGGGATAAATCCCATATTAACAGCTACAAATGTGAGAATTGGAATAGCTACAATTCCCATTGTAACTCCATAAATCAAAATAGATTTAATAGTGATTTCTTTCTTCACAAACAAATATATTAATGTGACAAAGATTAGTATAGGCATAACTATCCATGGCGAAGCATAGCAATATAGTGCGAATCCGCCAACTGCACCTGCAAGAATCGTTCTACCCAGACGATTTCTGGCACTAATTAGCAGATACATGGCCATTGTGATGAAACACACAAAATAGTTGCAGTCCAATCCCCAACGGCTCATGCAAAGATGCCATGGGCAGATTGCCATTATAAATGTAGCCCACAATGATGTCTCGTCATCTGAAATCTCTTTGATTAATAAGTAAAAGAATATCAGTGTGATGCAAGCTAAAATTGCTTGTGGCAAACGAATAGCAATTGGCTTAAATCCTAAAAGCTTGAGAAAGAACATCTGGCAGTAACACTGCACCGCGCTCATTCCACTACCCCATACCTCTAGATAAACCGGGTTGTGATAGCCGTGGGAATCCATTCCATATGTAAGCTGAGAATATGCTTCATACGCTGAGAACGCTTCATCCTGGAAATAATTGTTATTCCCTGGAATTCGCCCAATAAAAGCCAATCTTAGTAAAAATCCTATGAATAATATGAATAATAATCTGTGTTTGATAATGTAATCTTTTATGTTTGAAATCATTTAATAATCCTTTTTTTAACAATTTGCCAGTTATGGCTATTTATCTTCTGGCTCTTTCCATTTAGGCTCTACACCTTCAGGAGTTCCCATAAACTCTTCCATAGTAGCTGATGTTTCTGAGCTGATACCTTCCTTTTTCAATACCACTCTAACAGTATCCACCAATATCTGCAAATCAAGTGAAAGCGAAATGTGACGTGCATACCAAACATCCATGGCAAACTTGTCTTCCCAGCTTACACTGTTGCGACCATGAGCCTGTGCATAACCAGTAAGACCCGGACGAACATCATGACGATGGCGTTGCTCTTCATTGTATCGAGGCAAGTATTTTACAAGCAATGGCCTTGGACCAACAATTGCCATATCACCAATCAAAATATTAAAAAGCTCTGGCAGTTCATCTAAAGATGTTCCTCTAAGAAATCTGCCATATTTATTAAGGCGAACCTCATCAGGTAACAACTGCCCTAATGGGTCGCGACGATTATCCATGGTTCTAAACTTCACAAGCTTAAAAACCTTTTCATGCAAGCCCGGACGCTCCTGCGTGAAGAACGGATTGCCTCCCATGAAAATTGCCCCAAGTATTATGAGTATCACAAATAGTGGAGATAAAATGATTATTCCTACAAATGATAAGATAAAATCTATTAATCTTTTAAAAAATTTTGCATACATATAAAATAATTCCTTTAGAAATTTCTATCCCTCTGCTCCTGGTAAAGGTCTGTACTTTCCTATGCCCATCAGGCATTCATAGCTAACTCCATACTGACATGTCACGTTAATACAATTATGTCACTAAGGTCAGAATGATGCAATGCAATGTTCTCAAAAACAAAAAGAGCCACATCCCTGTCGATAGGATGTAGCCCTTTTTAAGTTAACTTGATTTGATAAAACGAATTATAACATAATGAATATAAAAATCAATAACCGACTTTAGCTAATAGCGCCTCTTCTAAGATTCTAGAAAAATTCAAACCTAGCTTTTCTGCTTTCACATTTAAATAGTAGGGTATTGTGACATTCTTCCTTACTTTGCGGTTATCGCACTTTAAACGATAAGCATCAAAGTCAATATCAACATAAGTTACAATATCACCTTTTTCAGTAACAAGTTCTCCGTCATCAACACTAGGTAATTCTTTTCCTTGATCTTGATATTCAATACCTACAATGCCAATTGCATCTCGTGCCATTTCCATTGCATCCGCCATATTTTCCCCAGATGTATCAATATTGAATGCCGGTACGTAAACAAGATAACCACACTCATCTGGCGTCAATATAACAGGATAAGCAATCCTATTAGCCATACTATCCTCCTTGCCATTCTCCCCACTTTTTTTAAGAAATATAGAAAAGATGTAACTCAATTGAAATGGAAATCATTGGAGCAGAACAGGCTAAATGCCTGTTCGCTTAATGATTCTCCTCGCCAAATTTTCAGGAATTTCATTATGTCGTTCTATCGGCTCCATCTGTTCACCGTTAGTGTAAACATCATGATTGGCGCCATGGCGAATAAGATACCATCCATTGGCTTCGAGACGCTTAATAAGGTCTCTACGTTTCAAATCAAGTTAACCTCCTTTCCAATTTCTCAACCATATTATACACAGTTTATGCGCACTTTTCAAGTATTTTACACACAATCTATGCGCATAAGCGCATATCATAGAGTACCATCATAAGAAATTTCTTTAAAATTTCTTTAAACTCCATTTGCACTATAACTTACTATAACTTTTGACAGCTATAATTAGGAATTCACAGCAACTCCAACACCTCGGCTGCAATCGCCTGATCACAAACCCTCATGATATTATCCTCAGCATCCTCTTTTGAAATCAAATTTATACTTCCATACCACACAATACTACCGTCAATCACAGCAAAACATTCGCAATCTTCTGTCCTGAGTCTCACTTCGAATCCTGCACATCTAAGACGCTCCATCAATTCCATTCTTACATAATCCTTCCCATAAATATAAGAATCTGGGTGCCATGTTACTATTGTTACTTTCAATCCAAGCTCATACTTAGGTGCTAACAGTTCTATAAGTTTTTCAACCTTCTTCGTATTAATACGTGGACTTGAAATTATAACAGATTCCTTTGCTTCCGCTAAATCTCGATTGTATACTTCTGCATAATTATCAATATCATAAATAGCATTTGCCTCTTGCTTTTCACCATCTATTCCAGCACAAATGTTATATCCAATCTTTTTATAAACTTTTAATCGAGACAAATACATCTTGTCAAACTTCGGTACATGAATATCTACATAATCGTATACAATGACATTCTCTTTGCTTGGATAGTCTCGGTTCAATCTGCCCACATATTGTTCCACCATGTTCTCCCCTCTAATTGGTGTAGCCATAAATAGCGTATCCAATCTAGGATAATCAAATCCTTCCCCCAGTAGCGACCCTGTACCAACTAGGATTAGACTCTCTCCTTCACTAACTGAATTTAGTTCAGCCACTTGGGCACGTCTTATCTTAGTGCCATCTTTACCAGTTAGAAGAATTACTCTATCAGCCTTATCCTGTAATAGTTCAAATAATCGCTCCGCATGATTTACAAATTTTGTAAGTATTACAGGTGTTCTCCCAGCTTCAACACATGTCACCACATCATTTACAATCTGCATATCCCTAACATCATTGTTTCTTATCAAATCGTATGCAGCATTACCATAGGGAGTTTTGCTCATATGATGGCTGACAACTGTTCGTGTAAACCTTGGATAAACCAGGTGAGGTATTCCTTGTTCCTTAGCTCTGTCCTTTGCTGTAAATCTATACCTTATTGGACCGATTAATAATTCGTTTGTTTTTTCTTTTCCATCTCCTCTTTTTGGTGTTGCCGTTACTCCATATAAATATCTAGCGGAAACTTCTCTTAGAACTTCTATAGCTGAATCCGACGCGCCATGATGACATTCATCCAATATAACTTGACCATATTGCTTTAGCAGTGGATGCAATCCATCTTTTTTCTTCAAAGATCTAATCATCGCCACATCAACAATTCCTGTCATAGAATCATGAGTACCTTGTAGATTTCCTATTAATTCTTTTCGCTTCTTTATTCGTCCAGTCTTCGTCTTGTATTCAGGAAAATCCTCATCAATTACCAAAAATTTTTTTAATCGTTCTATCCACTGATTCATAAGTTCCGCTTTATCCACCAGAATCAATGTGTTCACCTGATGTTTTGCAATCAAATCACAACAGACCACAGTCTTTCCAAATGCTGTGGCCGCATGTAGAATTCCATCGTCATTTTTCATCATAGATTCCAATGCTTCTTCCTGAGAATCTCTCAATTTTCCTGCAAACGACACATTGATTGCTCTACCATATTCACGCTGGTCATCGATAGCGTATTCAACTTTTGCTTCACTGAGTACCCCCTCCACCTTTTCTTTCAAGCCTCTAGGAAGTGCTATATAATCCCCCACATCCTCTCCTAGATATATAAACCTAGGAGTATCATAATTTGCCATACTCATAGCCTGATTTCTAAAATAATCTCTATTTGAATATGCGGCAAGCTGTCGCATTTTTCGCTTTAGTCCGTTTGAAAGATTGCTCTTTTTAATGTAAAGCTTATCAGATAACGTGATTTCTACGGGGCCATCCACATCTACCCCTGTTATGGCATCTGACTCTTTCCATGGAATATAAATCTCATTATCATCTTCATTTGATAGAGGTTTACTCCACGATAATAGATAATCTTTGACCTCAGACTTAGTCAACCTACGCACTGCACCCAATGCTTGTAGCTGTTTAGGATATGCATTCCAATTTTCATCAATAAAAGCACTATTTCCTTCTTGTAAAGCTCTCCCCTGTAGCGGTAATGCAATCACATTACCTAATCCACCTGCAGGCAATGTATCTTGCGTGGGAATCATTCTGTCATAATATCTAAAGGATTTTAAATCTACAGACTGAGCACCTTTTTCAAGCAGTGCAAATCCAAGTCTTCTTGCTAACTTAGCTGAAATCGGTTCTTTGAAGAAAACCCATACATGAGCGCCATTTCCTGAACGAGAACGCTCCACTATTGCTGGAATTTCCAACTCTTTACAAATCCTTATCAATGCATCGACTTCTTCCATCCACTCTTGGTTTATATTTGCAAAATCTTTCTGCTCAGCCCCTTGTGCGTGATTGTCAAAATCAAACACTAGCAGCTGACACATATTGTTTTCAAGCATTGGATATATTGCCACTACATCATTACCATTTGGGTCAGCACCCCTTAGATGCGCTTTTATCAAATCAGGAGTTACTGGCTTATATGCCTTAATCTCACAATCTTTACATCTCACTCCATCATGCTTATTTATATGACAATCTCTATCCCATCTATTGAAGCATTGAGTATAGTAGCCAATTTTACCTGTCTTAGGATTACAATATCGAAGATCATAAACATCCTGTCTACCTCTACAAAAAAGCAAAAAGAAGTTGTTAGCATTTTTATCATTTATCTCGATTGGTTCAATTCTTTCTCCTTGGTTAGGGTCATATTTTTCTCGGTTTGACTTCTCTTGGCTATCTATATTTGCATTTATCTTTTCATTATAAGAAATCCCTGCCTCATTCAATAACTGTCTGAGGCAGAGATTTTCTTGCTCTAATTGTTTTATTTTCTGTTTTAACTCTTCTATTGATTCACCCATTTGTAATTGATTATAAATTCTTATATTTTAACCCTACTCCCCTGGCAATGGTCTGTACTTTCCAGTCAGTTCCTCTACATCAATCCTCATAACAGTCACGATTGACACCATTTTTTCATCAAATGTAAATCCATCTTTACCGGTTTGAGTTTTCATAATAGCCTGAAGCCCTTTGTCTTTCTCCGCTGGGGCATCTACAAATGTAATTTCCCCTGTGCCCATCAGGCACTCGTAGCTCACACCGTACTGGCAAGCCATCCTACCCTCAAATGGTTCCACATTTAATTCCATTGTGAAGCAACATTTTGGATTCTTTTTGATGATATCTAGCTTTCTTCCAGTGTGACCACTGTGAAGATAAAGGATGTAATGTCCATCAATCTCATCTTGTGAAACGCCATAGTTCATTGGCACCACATAAGGCTTGCCATCATCCACAAGCCCAAGATGAAGATATTGGCAATTGTTCAATATCTGGTCTATCTTATTTGGATCTGTTATTTCTCGCTCGCGTCGTGTCATCGAATCCTCCACTCTATCTTGGCATCTTCTTTATCCTACAAACATGCTTTTTAGATTTTCCATCATAATTAATCCCACAAAGAATGATGTCATTATTAGTATTCTCAAATACTTTTGGATAGTTGCCACTTTCAATCTGATTTATAGCTCCATCTTCACTACCATCCATTTTTAATTCAATCAATAGAACTGGCAAACCAGAACCATCCTTTGGAATATATACAATGTCCGCATAGCCATGGCCAGATGGAAGTTCCTCTACTTTAATATAGTTATTTGCGCAACTAATATAGGCAAACTTCACCACCGAGCGAAGCGCCTGCTCATCATTGTAAAATAATGGAGACACTCCAAATGTACCCGCATCATGAACATCTTGCATTGCTTTAGCTACTGCCTCCTCGTCACAATTAATTGTATCAACAATTAATTGATCCGAATTCATTATTATTCTATTTGTTGCATCATGACTTCCAACTCTAATGGTACTTACAAACTCTCTGCGAATTTCTTCATTTGGTATTCTAACTGTTTGCTTAGTTGTGTTATATGCAAGATATCCTAAATGTATGAGGAGTGATAACACATCATCCCTTGTCCTAATTGATGTCATATCATTTTGGAATGTGGATGTATCTACCGGCATTTCGTTTCCACCAATCATCTGAATCAAATCTGCCTGTAAATTATTCTGATCCATATTTATATACTTCAAAAGTGCATTATATGTCTCTGTTTTAGACCAATATGTATCATACACTCCAGTCCTTACAGCCTGAACCACTGAGTTTGGATTATAGATATCACCCACCTTAGGAAATGAATATCCATCATACCATTGTTTCAACTTCGATTTATTTACTGAATAATTTTCATTAAACCAGTCTATATCACTCTTTGTAAAGCCAACATACTCAGCAAATATAGAAGGCTGGATCATAGTATATTCTCTAAAATCAGAAATTGCAGATTGATGACCATACTTTTTAATTGGTAATATCCCAGTCATGTAAGCACCTGCCACTACTTTGTCTGTAACATTACCATTTTTAAATAACCCTCGTAAAAAGTTCATATACTCATTAAGGAGTTCATCCTCTTCTTTATGTTCACGAAACAAAGCATCCCACTCATCAATAATAAAGAAAAACTTTGAATCACATTCTGCAACCTTAATGAGCATATCAATCAATGACATTTCTTCACTAAGATATGAAAATGAAGCTAAAAGTTCAGATGCTATTTTTTCTTTGATATCTTTAACAAGTAGCTTGATATCTACCTCAGAAGAAATAAAACCTGTAATATCTAAATATATAACATTGTACTGCCCTAAATATTCTTCAAATGTATCCGACTTGGAGATTTCATATTCTTCCTTTGAAAATAATTCTTTAGAATCAGAACAAGACTTATCATAATATGCACTAAGCATTTTTGCCGCATATGATTTACCAAAGCGACGAGGTCTACTTATACAGGTAAGCTTATCAGGTGTGTTAATTGTAGAATTGATCACTTTAATTAAACCTGTCTTATCTCTATATATGCCATTTATTAT
>JAFYYE010000430.1 GCA_017557715.1 Pseudobutyrivibrio sp. | reverse complement strand
CCAACACCCATGGATATGTTTTAATAGTTGTAAGTATACGTGTATTAAGGAAACTAGCTGTTACCTTAACACTATTAATGTAATCTGGTCCACCCGCACCCTTACCTGACGTCCTTTTAAAATTTCCAGGTGCAGCAACTGTTACAAGT
Organism: Pseudobutyrivibrio sp.; assembly: GCA_017557715.1. Classification (GTDB taxonomy): domain Bacteria; phylum Bacillota; class Clostridia; order Lachnospirales; family Lachnospiraceae; genus Pseudobutyrivibrio. The sequence goes on along the minus strand of JAFYYE010000430.1, from coordinate 2,556 downwards.
CCACTGGCTATATAGCAAATCAATGGGGCGATTCTTTTTACGAAACTGTCCTCTCTGTTCTTTGATTTTACAAAAATCATGAATAAATAAAACAGTCCCATTGCCACACAGTTCATAAGACCCGTGCAAGCAATCACTCCAGTGATAATCATTCCCTTATAAGCTTTTGCATCACCATTAACTGCGTATCGTGCAATGTATCCAAAAGCGAATATCATCACTACCATCATTAATGAATAGCCTGGAATTCCTGACCACCAGTTATATACATCTGCATAATAGTAAGTTGTAAATAAAAGTGCTATTAAAAGAAATGTAAAGACATCCAACGCCTGCTCCGACAATTCCTGGCCGAAAATGTAATAGGTTAAACGGCGAATTCCTGTAATCAAACCGATTATCAAACCAATGAAAATGATGACCATACAGATTCCGAAGCTATGACCTACATCATTGAACCAGTATAACGGATTAAACAATAGCTGAATTACAACTGCCAGCACTCCAGACTGTCCAAACCAATTCATATAATTCCAGCTTACTCTGTGTGCTATCTCTACTAGTCTGTTTTGCGAAAACCAGGCAATAGACCAGGCAAAATCATCCGTAGCTGGCATAGAATAATAAACCGAATATACGAATGGTGCAAACAGCAATATGTAAAATACTAATAGACAAAGCTTATATATCTTATTCTTCTGCATCAAACATTCCTTTAACCAATCTCAATTATTTGATAATACTATCAATATACCTACAGATATTGTCCATAGCATTAGGCTCAAATATAGAATCTGGATCCACCTGAACAATATCACCATCTCTTAATAAATTGATGAGCTCATTATTATCCTTTATAAGTGGAACATTCTGTGTATCTGTAAGGAATTTCATATTTTTAGCTGTAGCGCCGATATCTAGAAGCACCATCTTACAACCAAAGCCTATTCCTTCCCATACAGTGGCCGAACAAGTGCTAACACAAATGCTACTCTCAGCCAAATATCGATACACATGATTTTCCAGATTATCAATAATATCTATCTTCTTATCCAAAAGCCATGGATATTTTTCCTTATAGAAGGTGATTTCCTTTGGATGAAGCTTATAAATAATTCTATATTCATCCGCCATTGCTTCAGCAACAGCTGCTGCAAACTTACTTATTTCAATACCCTCTGTCTGCGTTGACAGGAAGCATATTGTCTTTTCCTCTCTAGGATATAACTCCTTGTATCGCTTACGTTCCCTTTCAAAAAAAGGATATCCCACTGTAATAAGTGGAATATTATCTGGTAAGTGAACCACATCCTCCTGAGTTCGGCTATAGATTAGCTCTGCATCTGGAAGCACGCTGATTCTTTCCTCAGGATTATATTGCATTGGAGTATGTGTAGGAAAAGCAAATCCATGGCTGTACTCTGCAGTAGGAATTCCACGTTCCTTTCCTAATGCACTCATTGCAAAGCATTCCATAGAATAATAGCAGAGTTCCATAATAAGCTTAGGATTTGCCTTATCTAAAATTTTAGAGCAGTATTTTTTTGTTATCTCAAAATAATACATTCGCTCTACAAAGCCTTCGGTAAGCTCATCTTTTAAATCCACTCCAAACCATTCTTGAAGCGCCTGAAAGATCGGAGCAAAGGTCTCTTCTACTTGCTTTGTATATCTCTTATGTTTTCTTGTATTAAGCTTGTTAGCAAGCTTTATTGCTATGTTAGTTTCAAATGCCACCCTATCTGTAAAAAACACATTATCCATGCCGTTCGGCTGTAAATGTGTATGATTGATAGGATGCTCTAAAATCACACTATTATATCTTTTTGCAAGCTCATCAAAATAGATATTCTCATAAACTCCTGTAGTGGCATTTTTGTTTCGTCTACCATCATCTACGAATACTACATCCAAATTTCTGTATTTGAATGGACGAAGGGCATTTAATGCCATTTTAAGCAGTTCTTTCTTCTCAAAAGCTGTCTGCTCTGCCTCTACGCGGCCAACGGTATGCTTTTTTATAGCATTATGTACCTCATATCTGTAAAGAGACCAAATTGGCATTCCCTCTACTTCTATCTGATGACACTTGTATTCTCTCTCAAATGCTAAAAAGTTTTCTATTGTTGGTTCTTTAACATTACTTTTCATAAGTACGCTCACTTATTATGTATCTTGGACGCTGCTTTGTTTCCATATAAGTCTTACCCACATACTCTCCAATAACTCCAAGAGAAATAAGCTGTATCCCTCCAAGGAAACAAACTGCAACCATTGTGCTTGCCCAACCACTTACAGTATGGTGTAATCCTAGCTGAACTAAAGAATATATTATTAGCACTAGACTTATAAGCGCTACAAAAACACCAAATCCTGTTATTATTCGAATAGGCTTGATACTAAGTGATGTAATACCATCAAATGCTAAGCTGAGCATCTTCGAAAGTGGATAATGACTCTCACCAGCAATACGCTCATTTCGCTCGTAATAAACACTTGTGCTCTTGAAGCCTACAAGTGGGAACATACCTCTGAGGAAAATGTTTACCTCTTTGT
>JAFYYE010000429.1 GCA_017557715.1 Pseudobutyrivibrio sp. | reverse complement strand
GTCCCATTCTCAAGGACTTTACCTCAGTGCCATGAAGCTCGATTCCAGCTTCATATTCTTCCTCCATGAAATACTCATGGTAGGCCTTTTTATTATTAGCAATTAGCTTTCTGCCCTCTTTATTCATGTTTAAAACCTCTGAAATTCTTCTAGTATAAAATCTATCGTACGAGCCTGCTCATCTACAGAATCAAGGATGACTGTAACCGGCTGACCAAGCTTAAAGGTGCGACCTGAATGCTCTCCCACAAGTGTAAGGTTCTCTTCGATGAAATCGTAATGATCATCATAAAGAGTAGATACATGCACAAGTCCTTCTACTGTATTTTCAAGCTCTACATACATTCCCCAGCCAGTGATTGAAGATATATTTCCTTCAAACTGCTGTCCGATGAATTCCTTCATGTACTGAACCATCTTTAGCTTATCAACCTCGCGCTCACAATCCTCTGCTCGACGTTCAAGCTTACTTGTATCTAACGCAACCTGAGGAAGTATAGATTCGTAATGAGAAATCTTTCTCTCATTCATACGACCGCGAAGATGATCCTTTATTATGCGATGAATCTGTAAATCAGGATATCTACGTATAGGCGAAGTGAAATGACAGTAATACTTTGCTGCGAGACCAAAATGTCCCTTACATTCAGTGTCATATTTTGCCTGTTGCATGCTGCGAAGTGTCATCTTTGTAATAACAGCTTCATCCTCATGTCCCTTGAGAGAATCAAGCATTTTTTGTATTTCCTTTGGATGAATACTGTCTTTATTTCCCTTTAAAGCATAACCACATGCACCAAGGAACTTTCCAAGGGACTGCATCTTCTCAGGATCTGGAGCACCGTGAACACGATATACAAATGGCGATTCCATTAATTCAAAATGTTCTGCTACAGTTTCATTTGCAGCAAGCATGAAATCCTCGATAAGCTTATGAGCATCATTTCGCTCATATGGAGCCAATCCTACCACCTTGCCATTTTCATCAATCAATATATGAGTCTCTGGGAAATCAAAATCAATAGAACCTCTCTTCTTACGCTTTGTACGAAGAATCTTTGAAAGCTCATACATTTTATCAATCATTTCAGCAACATCAGCGTACTTTTCACGCTCATCAGCATCACCAGTCATTATGGCGTAGACGCTGGTGTAAGTCATACGATGATTGCTATGTATAACGGATTCACAAATCTCATGATCTATAAGATTTCCTTTTTTATCAAAAGTCATGATGCATGAAAGCGCAAGTCTGTCCTCGCCCTCATTTAAAGAGCACATACCGTTTGATAATGTGTGAGGAAGCATTGGAATAACTCTGTCTGCAAGATATACAGATGTGCCTCGCTTAAGCGCTTCAACATCAAGTGCAGAAGACTCCTGCACATAATTTGTAACATCTGCAATGTGAACGCCAAGGACATAATTATCCCCGTCCATAATAAGGGAAACACCGTCATCAATATCCTTTGTATCCTCGCCATCGATTGTAACGACACATAAATCTCTTATATCATTTCTACCTGCCATATCTGCTTCAGAAACAGGCTTTGCAACAGTAGATGCCTGCTTTAAAACTTTATCAGGAAATTCTGTTGTGATACCGAATGACTTAACAATCGAAAGTATATCAACTCCTGGATCATTTTTATGACCGAGAATTTCTGTGATATGCCCTTCTGGCTTGTGGTCATCATCGCCATAATCGTCAATGTGACACACGACTTTATGACCTGAGACAGCACCAATGCTTTTTCCAGAAGGGATAAAAATATCCCTAAGCATTTTTTGACTATCAGCTACAACAAAACCGAAAGTGCCGCTATCTTCATATGTACCTACAACATCTGAAAAACCATGTGTAATTATCCTAATTACTCGAGCTTCCTGACGCTTGCCAGGAGCACCAAAAGTGAGAACGGCGGCAACGATATCATCCTGCATGGCAAAACCGGTGTTATCTCTGCCAACGAAATAATCCTCTTCCTGACCCTCAACCTCTATAAAACCAAATCCATCCTTATGAGAGATAAATCTTCCGATAATATCAGGCTCAACGTTGTCATTATTTGGCTTATTAGCTCTCTTTGCTACCTGATTAAGCGACTGCTTTTTTGAAGCAGACTCAGCCTTAGTAGCCTTTTTAGTTCTATGGTCTTTCGTCTTTATAAACTTTGGACGATTTTCAGGAATCTGATATTTTCCTCTTTTGGTAATCTCTACCTGTCCGTCATTTACCAAATCCTGAAGAACCTGGGCAAACTCTGCCCTTTTATCCTTCTCAACATCGAGAAGAATTTCAAGATCCTTCTTTTTCATTGGTATGTATGCAGGACTCTTAAATACGTCCATTAAAAAATGTCTTTGTTTATCGAAATCTTTCATGTTTCTCCTATAATTCTCTTATAAATACGAAAAGCCACCCATACGGGTGGCAATTAAAAATTCAATCTTAGAAGCTACCAATATTAAGCACAGCAGAAAGCACGAAGAAAAGGATAACGCATACGCTTGTAAGCTTAACTAATAAGCCCTCGCGTGAACGACCCTTGTTACGGCTCCAATAAGAATCGAACTGCTG
>JAFYYE010000428.1 GCA_017557715.1 Pseudobutyrivibrio sp. | reverse complement strand
TCCTGAACCTGATCATAAGGAGCGCTGTAAACATCCTCGATTGCTGTGTTTACATTGATGATTGTTGAGATTGAGTTAAGTCTGTACTCTCTTGGTGAAGTCTCATACTCAACATATCCATCAGGGATAATGTCCGACTTCTTAGTCTGACTGCAGAGAACATCAAGTGGTGTATCACCTTCCACTACCTTGTTTACTCTGTAGATACCTGTCTCCAATCCCTTGAACTCCAAAAATTTTGTGAGCCACTTTGGTGTGATTGCACCAAACTGAGGCTTAGTTTTTGTGACGTTCGCAAGGTTGTAGGCAGCCTGGGCACCAAGAGCATTGATGCCTTCAGTTTTTTCTACTTCTTTTGCCATTTTTTTCTTATCCTCCTTAAAATAATGATTATAGAAACGCGTATGCGATTTCTACCCTTATAACCATGCACCTTCATGGGAGAATATTATATCTTTCATAGCATCCAGCCCTCCCTTAAGATTGTACATAGGTCCTTCATAGCCAGCTTCCCTAAGAGTTCTGATCGCAAGCTCACTTCGCTTGCCTTGTTTACAAATAAATATGGTGTCAACGTCAGGATTTAGTTCATTCTTCCTTCTTGTAAGCTGACCAATTGGAATAACAACTGCATTAGGGAATCGAAGAACTGCTCTTTCGTGAGGCTCCCTTACATCAACAAATGTGATTGGCTCCTCTTTTTCAATTCTTCTAGCCAGCTCCTCTGGCTCAACACTTTCTATTGGTTCCTCATCCTCATCCACCTTTAATCCGCAGAATTCTTCATAATCAAAGTCTTCCACATCAATGATTGTTGGTGAGTAGCCACACAGTGGGCAGTCGTGATTTTTATCTACATGCAGTATTCTTGAATGAAGATACAAGCTATCTATAACAAGCAGCTTTCCATCCAAGTGCTCTCCAATTCCGATTATCAGCTTTAAGGCTTCGTTTGCCTGAATACTTCCAATAATTCCACCTAGTGGACTTATTGAACCGCCTTCAGAACAGGTAGGAACAAGTCCCGGCTCTGGTGGAGCGGGATACAGACATCTAAGGCAAGGGCCACCTTTGTAATTGAAGACTCCCACCTGACCTTCAAACTGGAAAATAGCGCCAAATACAAATGGTATTCCTGTAAGCACACAGGCATCATTTATCAAATATCTGGCTTTATAATTATCAGTACAATCGATTACCAAATCATAGCCATCGATTACTGAGACGATATTGTCCGCATCAAGCTGAACATTCTCATCCTCGAACTTAATATTTCTATTTATATTTCTGACCTTATCTCTGGCTGATGCCACCTTTGGTCTTTTTAAATCACGGTTTGTGTGAAGAACCTGGTTTTGAAGATTTTCCAGGGATACCTCATCAAAATCCACTACCTTTATTGTGCCAACGCCAGCAGCCGCAAGATACTGGATTACTGGTGAGCCAAGTGCACCGGCTCCTGCCACAACCACTCTTGCTGCCTTTATTCTCTTCTGACCTTTAACACCAATCTCACGAAGCATCAAATGTTTGCTGAAGCGCTCCACCTCTGAATCATCAAAAGCAACCTCTTTTCTTCTTGCATCTGAGATAATACTTTCCTCTGGTGCTCCACCTGCGATTGCTGGAAGAAGAAGAACCTCCTCTGCTTTGTCGATAGCTCTGCTCCAATTATCGCTGTGGCTATAGTTCTCATCGCCCACATATATTTGAACAAAGCTTCTTAATTTTCCTTCATCATCAAAAAGTACTTTTTTAGAATCTGGATACTCGTCGGTAAGAAACCGTAAAGCATCCTTTATGTTGTCAGCTTCCACATCAAGCTGTACGTTTTTATCAAAGAAATTTCTTAGTGTAGCCGAAATGTAAACTAGCATTATTCTTCCCTCCAAGTCTTTATATATGAACTAACACGCTTTTTTCGATTACCTCTGTAATCTCAAATCCTTCCTTTTTGTATGCCCTCATATCAAAAACACCATTCTTTGTAACAGAAAAAACAAGATTCAAAACATAGGGCATCATATACTCTTTATCTGATGAAGAAAGAATCGCCATCTTATCAGGATGCGAATGATAAAAACCTATGATTTCCTTTTGTTCCTTCTCAAATTTGTATATGTCCATCGGACTGATTGAAAAAAAGCTTTCCTTTTTATCTTTTTCTCTGTTTACTATTTCATGTATATCGTATATACGATTATCCCGAATGCTTCCAATAAGAATCCCACATGCCTCATCTGGATAGGTATTTTCTACGTGTGCAGCTAATTTATTGTATGCATTCTCTTCGATTACAAATGTTTCACCCATAGATAACTTACCTCCTGCATTCTTTTTTATTCACCCATCTAACCACCGGGTTGATAGGATTATAGGCTCTAAGTCCATTAAAATCAATACTTCTAGTTCCTAAAGATAATTAGAGCCGGCTATCAAATTGTTTGATAACTGGCTCTAATTACTTAAAATTACTTAATTAAATATAGTCTCCAACTGTAGCAGTTTCTCCACTTATTGCTGAAGCTTTGTAAATATAATCTGATGCATCAGTCACTGAAGTGATTTCATCAGTAATCCAATCACTGATATATCCTCTTGTGGATTTAAATACAGATGTATCCAAATCCTTCTTTGCAAAAAGAAGCACCACAATTCCTGCATCATTAAGATGTTTTACAACACCCTTTATTCCGTGATTGCTTTCAGGTGCGTAAAGATATGTATGTCGTCCTCTGTTGCTAAGCTCTCTTTCAAGCTTCTGTACAAACTCTAAGTTAACAAGTCTGCTTTCGTTAAGCTCTATTGTAATGGCTCTTTGTCCCTTCCAGTTACTTCTGGCTTCTCTGTCGATTACTGTAGAGGATATTCCTGCCTCTTCCTTATATACCTGGTTAACTACACCGCAGGCCGAAGTCATGTTAGTAATTCTGTCGATAAGAATAAGCTCTCCAAGCGTTTTGTGCTTTGCAAAGGTGTCTACCACGATGCTGTCAGCTAGCTGCAATTCACATACGGCAATCTCATTTTTATCTAATGAGGTAGCTTCCTTCTTCTCACCTGTATTTACATCGATTGTATTTCGGATATTTGTTACAACACCAGGGATAAGCTTTGTTCCAAGCTTTACAAAGAAATTCTTCCCTGTCTCAAGCTTCTCATCATCCATCCATAGAAGTGTGGCCTCGATAGATGATGTGACGCCGATTTCCACATTAGAAGAAAGTACACAGCCTCTTGATACATCTACCTCTCTGTTGAGCTGGATTGTAACTGGTCGACCAATACCGGCCTCATCCACTTCCTTATCCAGCACGTGGATGCTCTTTACATTTGCCTT
>JAFYYE010000427.1 GCA_017557715.1 Pseudobutyrivibrio sp. | reverse complement strand
TGACACAGATAGGGTTGTTTTAACAAACAAGTCAGTTATTCATATAGCAGATCATCATCCAGATGCATATAATGATGTTCTCATAGAACTTAAGGATACTATAACTAGTCCAGATTTTATTATCAGTGATGGTAAGCATGAAAATACTGGACTTGTAATAAAGAAGATTGAATCTAGTGAAAAACCTGACCAGCATACATTTATTGTTTTAAAGATATGCACAGATTCGCAGAATGGGCAATTAGCTAATTCTATTATTTCTGGATGGAAAATCAGTGACAAACGATTACAAAGCTATTTGAGGAATAAGCTGGTTCTTTACAAAAAAGAGAAATCTTGATACAATAATCATACAAATAAGAGATATTTGAGGTGGTAAATTTCGTTGCAACCACACACCCTATGGGTCAAAAGAGATGCTACAGAGGCGACGGTAGCCAAATATCTTTTAGAACGCAGAGGACTCTGAGAAATCAGGGTCCTTTTGATATTTATATAAGTGGTCTATAGGCCAGTACACTGGGGACGCCCAGAAGTACTGGTCTATTTTTATGCTCAGAATCAGGTGCGCACTGGTTGGAGGCATATATACAGTAACTGTTAATGGTTTAAGAGAAAGGAGGAAGTGATGGATATTTTCGTTGAGATGATTGCGGTTTTAAAGTTGTTAGTCATCGGTCTCGGAGCTGGTCTTGGACTTTGGGGCGGCATTAATCTTCTTGAAGGCTATGGTCAGGATAATCCTGCATCCAAGTCACAGGGAGTTAAGCAACTAATCGCAGGTGGTGGTGTTGCCTTCATCGGAATTAAGATTGTTCCGTTATTAGCGACGTTGTTCTAATCAGAGTTGTGGGGCGGTCTTAGGACCGTCCCTTTTTTACAAAGGAGATCATTTAAATGGAAAGAATATTAGAAGAGATGACCTCTTGGATGAAAGACTGGATGGTGGATGCAATCATGGAAGATTTAACAGGCATATTTGATAGCATCAACTCTCAGGTGGCTAGCGTGGCATCAGATGTTGCCACTAGTCCAGCGGATTTTACACCAGGTGTTTATAGTCTGCTGCGCGAGGTATCCAACAATGCCATCATGCCAATAGCGGGAGTGATACTTACTTTTATCGCCTGCTATGAGTTGATTCAGATGGTGATTGCACATAACAATCTAGCTCAGTTTGAGACATGGATATTCTTTAAATGGATATTCAAGACCTATGTAGCAGTAATGCTCATTACACATTGCTTTGATATTACCATGGCGATATTTGAGGTGACGGGGCAGGTGATTACAAGCAGTGGACATATTATTCAAAATTCTACTGCGGTAAATGGTTCACAGATAGCCCAGCTTCGTTCCACTTTGGAAGGAATGTCTATAGGAGAACTCTTTCCATTGTTTGGAGAAATCTTCTTAATCAATATTGGCATCAAGATTTTATCGCTGATGGTATTTCTGGTTATCTATGGTCGAATGGTGGAAATCTACATGATGATAAGCCTTGCGCCACTTCCATTTTCAACTTTTGGAAATAAGGAGCAAAGCCAGATAGGACAGAACTATGTAAAGAGTCTTATAGCCCTTGGCTTCCAAGGCTTTTTAATTTTAATTTGCGTGGCAATTTATGCAGTGCTTATCCAAAATGTGACCGTATCAACAGATATTAAAGCATCGTTATGGTCTGTCTTAGGTTACAACGTATTACTGGTGTTTGCGTTGTTTAAGACTAGCACCTTATCCAAGAGAATTTTTTCAGCACAATAGGAAGGGATGATTATGTCAATAAGAGTAAATGTGCCAAGAGATTTATCCAAAGTAAAGGAGAAGGTGGCCTTCAATCTAACCAAGAGGCAACTGATTTGTTTTACCTTGGCAGCGATGATTGGAGTACCTGCCTTCTTCATAATTAAAGCCTGGACTGATGATGTCAGCATGGCAACCTTTTCTATGATGGTGGCAATGATGCCACTATTTTTTATGGCCTTGTATGAGAAGAATGGCGAAAGCCTGGAGCGAATCATACAACATGCCATTGATTGGAAAAGGAAAACAAATGAAGAGGAAAAATTTTTTGATCTGATGTTTAAGGACGGTATCTGCAGAGTGGATGGCTCTTTTTATTCAAAGACAATCTGCTTTTCAGATATCAATTACAAGTTGGCGACAGATGAAGATCAGCAAGCTATTTTTGAGAACTGGAAGAAGTTTTTAAACTTCATTGATAGTTCAGTTAATTTCGAGCTTACTTTTGTGAATGTAGATAAGGATGAGGCTGAATGCATGAAGGATATTCGCATAAAGGAGCGTCACGATGGCTTCGATGAGATAAGAGCCGAGTATACTGAAATGCTGAATCGTCAGCTAGAGAAGGGAAATAATGGCTTATCAAAGATGAAGTATCTGACCTTTGGGATATATGCAAAGGCTTATCACGAGGCAAAGCCAAGGCTTAATTCTATTGAAGGGGAGATTATAAATAATTTAGCTAAGATGGATGTTCAAGCACATGCTTTGAATGGTGAGGAGAGACTTCAGTTGCTAGAGCTTATTATGCGAATAGGTTCTAAAGAAAGTAGCCCATTAAGTTATCCCACAGCAAACTTAATTTCAAACAAGGATAGCTTTGCTGTAGTATCAGCGCTTAATTATGATGCCTCATCTATGGAGGATAAATTCCTGTCTGAGCTTCTTAGCATGGATTCATCACAGGTTATTAGTATTCATTTGCAGTCCACAAATCAGTGTGAAGCTATTAAGAAGGTTAAGAGAACCATCACAAACATTTCTTCTACAAAGATAGATGAGCAAAAGAAAGCAGTCCGTAGTGGTTATGATATGGATCTTATTCCAGGTGATTTAGTCACCTATGGAAAAGATGCCAATAGCTTCCTACAGGATTTGCAGGAACAGAACGAGCGAATGTTTAAGATGACATTTT
>JAFYYE010000426.1 GCA_017557715.1 Pseudobutyrivibrio sp. | reverse complement strand
CTCTTACAATACCGAAAGCTCTTGGAACAGTAACTCTTTCGATAAGTGGTACAAGAAGATTGCTGAAAATAATAGCAAAGCTTACACCTTCTGCACTATTTCCAAAAATTCTAAATATACCTGTAAGAACTCCAAGACAAATACCGAATATTACTTTTCCCATAGGTGTAATTGGTGAAGTTACATAATCAGTAGCCATAAAGAATGCACCAAGCATAAGTCCACCACCACAAAGGTGTGCAACAATGTATGATGTATCAAGACCATGGCCACCAAATAAAGTGATGAATACAACAAAACTTAAAATGTAAACACCAGGAATTGTCAAATCGATAACGCCTAAAAGAATAAGTATAATTGCTCCAATAAGAATGCAAAGAGCACTTGTCTCACCGATTGTACCACCTGTACGACCAATAAGCATATCAAGTGTATTTACCATCTCTCCATTTTTTAAGCAAGAAAGAGGTGTTGCACCTGCTACTCCATCATACTCAAAATGGGTCATTGTAGCGGCAAAAGAGATAACCAAGAATGCTCTTCCTCCAAGGGCTGGATTCATAAAATTTTGTCCAATGCCTCCGAATAGCATTTTTACAACTACTATTGCAAAAATCGAACCAATAACAGCTTGCCATACTGGAAGTGTGCTTGGTAGATTGAGTGCAAGTAAAAGACCTGTAACTGCAGCACTCAAATCCTTGATAGTGCTTTTTTTACCAACAGCCTTTTCAAATAAAAATTCTGAAAGTACACATGTTAGGATACAAACAGCGATAAGCAACAATGCTCTAAGGCCAAAATTCAATATACCAAAAATTGTAGTTGGCATAAGGGCAAGGATTACATAGAGCATGATACGACTGGTATCGTCCTTGGCTCTAACATGTGGAGATGAAGAAACCTTTAATAAATTGCTCATGTTCTGCCTTTCCTTTCTACTTTTTTCTCTTTTCGGCAAGGACCATTTTCTTCATGGTCTTAATTGCCTGTGCAAGAGGCTGACGTGCTGGACAAGCAAAACTACAGCTTCCACACTCTATACATTCAAGTCCGTACCATTTTTCAAATTGTTCCATATCACCATGATCTGAAAATTTTGAAAGTCGAGAAGGAATAAGGTTTTCTGGACAAGCTTCAACACATCTGCCGCAATTAATGCATGCAGTAGTTTCGAACTTTGAAACTTCATCCTCAGATAAAGCCACAAGTGCTCCCGATGTCTTGGTGGTTGGAATATTAACATCCATAAGGGCAAATCCCATCATAGGACCACCAGAAATAAGCTTCTTTGGCTCTCTTACATATCCTTCTGCAGCTTCAAGAATTTCTTTATAACTGGTACCGATGCAAATTCTAAAATTACGTGGTTCCATAATTGCATCACCAGTGATAGTGAAAATTCTGTCGATAACAGGCTTACCTTCAACAACTGCAGTATATACAGCTGAAATTGTAGCCACATTGTCAACAATACATCCAGCATCAGCAGGAAGCATCTTAGAATTGATTTCACGCCCAGTACATGCTTTGATGAGCTGACGCTCACCACCCTGAGGGTATTTAGTCATTAGAGGAACAACCTCGATACGAGGCTCATTAGCACAGAGCTTAGTTAAAGATTCGATAACATCATTCTTATTATCTTCTATTCCAAGAAGTCCCTTTGCTTTTGGAAACATTTGAAGAATAATCTTCATTCCAGTAATTAGTTTTTCTGGCTCTTCCACCATTGATCTGTAGTCTGATGTAAGATAAGGCTCACACTCAGCACAGTTTGCGATGATGAATTCAATGTTTTCAGGATTTTTAGGTGAGAGTTTTACGTGTGTAGGGAATCCTGCACCGCCCATTCCAACAATACCTGCTTCCTGAATTTTCTTGATTATTTCGTCATTGGAAAGCTTTGTATAATCGTCGCAACCCTCAAAGCCTTTCTCAATGAACTTTCCATCACTTTCAATAATGATGGAACTTACCATATCGCCTGTGGCTACGCGCCTAGGCTCAATTGCTTTAACTGTACCAGATACAGAAGAAAATATAGGTGCTGAAACAAAACCTCCTGCATCAGCAATCTTCTGACCTCTAAGCACAGTGTCGCCAACAGATACACAGGCTACCGCCGGTGCGCCGATGTGTTGCGATAACGGAAATACCATATCGTCCTGTGGCATTAATTCTTTGATTGGCTTTTCCTTAGATAACTCTTTGCCATCGTAAGGATGAACGCCACCTTTGAATGTCTTAAGGCCCATTTGCTTTACCCCTCTTTAAAAAATTTGTTTCATAACATTAATTAAATTATATCATTTTGCATGAAACATAAAGATAATTATT
>JAFYYE010000425.1 GCA_017557715.1 Pseudobutyrivibrio sp. | reverse complement strand
TGCCATTGGGTATACAGCAAGCGCTATTACTGGCAACGTATAATTTGGATCTGAGCCTAAAGCTACTACTGGGAACCAGCCAAGTCTTACACAAAAAACAAGTAATAGAAGAGTAGCAAGCACGAATGATGGCATTGCTGTTCCAAGTGTTGTAAAGAAAATTATCAATCTATCTGGTAATTTATTTCGATTTAAAGCTGCTGTCGCACCTAAAATAATTCCAAGTATGATTGCTACGATTGCTGCTCGTCCACCGAGCTTTGCTGATACTGAAAACTTTGTCATCATATCATCCCAAATAGGACGACCTGAATGAAGTGAAATACCCCAATCTCCGTGAAGAAGATTTTTCATGTAGAGAACATATTGCTCTCCAACGGGTTTATCCAGATTATATCTGGCTTCCAGAGTTGCTATAACTGCTGGTGATGTGGCCTTTTCTTTGTTGAAAGGTCCGCCTGGTATAGCGTTCATTGCGAAGAAGGTTATCATTGTTATTATCCAAATGGACACTATCGCCAGTAAAATTCTTTTTGCGATGTACTTTGCCAAAACATTAAACTCCTTTTCTTTCTTTAATCTATATTTGACTAAATTCTTTGATAGCTGTTTCGTATAGATTATTTCCTTCACTGTCTACAACAACAATTACTGGAAAGTCTTCTACATATAGCTTTCTAATGGCTTCTGCACCTAAGTCATCGTAGCAAACTATCTCAGAACTTTTTATACATTTTGATAGTAGTGCACCTGCGCCTCCAACAGCTGCAAAATAAACACCTCTATTTCTAACTATGGCGTCTATTACCTCTGGTGTTCTTTTGCCTTTTCCTATCATTGCCTTCATTCCAAGGTCTAATAGTCTTGGTGCGTATTTATCCATACGACTAGCAGTGGTAGGACCTGCGGAACCAATTAGTCTTCCTGGTCTGGCAGGAGATGGTCCCATATAGTAAATTGTGCAATTTTCAATTGGTATTGGAAGTTCTTCTCCTTTATTAAGAGCTTCGTTCATGCGGCCATGAGCTGCATCTCTTGCCACATAAATCTCGCCTGAGATATAACAGTAATCTCCCGAATGAAGTGTCTTTGTCACTTCTGTAGTAATTGGTGTGGTTATTCTATGCTCCATTATAATTCCCTCGTAATATGTCTATTTACATGACAGCAAATATTTACTGCAACAGGAAGTCCCGCAATATGTGTTGCATAAGTGTTAATATTTACTGCTAGAGCAGTAGTTGTTCCACCAAGTCCGCCTGGACCAATGCCAAGCTTATTTATCTTTTCAAGCATTTCATCTTCTAATTCCTTTACCCAAGGTATATCAGGACGCTTTGAAAATTCTCTTGTAAGTGCCTGCTTTGCCATAAGTGCTGATTTTTCAAAGGTTCCACCAATTCCTACTCCCACAACCATAGGAGGACAGGCATTTGGACCTGCATCCTTTACTGCTGTTAGGATTGCTTCCTTTACACCTTCAATTCCATCCGCTGGCTTTAACATAAATATTCGGCTCATATTTTCTGAACCAAATCCCTTAGGAGCAAGTGTAATTTTTAATTTGTCACCAGAGACTATATCGTAATGAATAATTGCTGGTGTATTATCGCCAGTGTTCACTCGCTCAATTGGGTCACCTACCACTGATTTTCGTAAGTAACCTTCTGTATATCCTAGTCGCACTCCCTCATTTATAGCATCTGTTAATAGTCCGCCCTCAATGTGTAGTTCCTGTCCAACTTCCACAAAGAATACAGCCATTCCTGTATCCTGACATATTGGAATTTTTTCTTTATCTGCAATGTCCAGATTTTCTTGAAGCTGGTTTAAAATTTTCTTTCCAAGTGCGGATTGTTCAGTATCAACAGCTTTCTTTAATGCTAAATTCATATCTTCTGAAAGATAATGATTTGCTTGTATGCACATTTCCTTTACGGTGTCTCGAATTATTGTTGTCTGTAAATTCTTCATTGCTATATCCTATTAATACTTTACATTATTCCCACTTTAAACCACTAAAGCGAAACCTTAACAAAAAAGGGACTGCTATCTAAAATAAATAACAGCCCCATTGCTATTATGCTAAAAACTATTCTTCGGTTGTTGAACCTTCATTTAATTCTTCAACCTCTTCTGCAAGTATTGTATCACTTTTTCTAACTTTTGCAATGCTTATTAACTTAGTATTTTCTTTTAAGTCAATTAATTTTACTCCTGATGTAATTCTACTAAGGAGAGTAGTTCCTGCAACTTCGATTCTAATGATAGTACCTGCTGTGTTGATGAGCATTACCTCATCATCTCTTTCTACAGCTTTTGCACCAATAAGATTTCCAGTTTTCTCTGTAATCTTGTAGCATTTAACTCCCTTTCCACCACGGTGGATAGTGTTGAACTCAGTCATAAGTGTACACTTACCAAGACCATTCTCGGAAACAGTCATTAGGCTTTCACCCTGAGAAATAAGTTGCATTCCAATGATTACGTCATCAGCTGATAGATTCATACCGATAACACCCATAGTAGCTCGACCAGTTGCACGTACCTCAGTCTCGCTGAAGCGAATAGCCTGACCATATTTTGTTACCATGATTACATCTTCATCACCATCAGTAAGTTTAACTTCGATAAGTGTATCATCATCACGAAGGCTGATTGCTGTAAGTCCATTCTTTCGAATGTTGTCATACTCAGTAATCTTTGTTTTCTTAACAAAACCACCTGCTGTAGCCATGAAGAGATATTTATCTTCGTGGTAATCCTCGATAGGAATCATAGCTGTGATTTTTTCATCTGGCTGAAGCTGAAGAATATTTACTATTGCTACACCTCGGCTTGTTCTGCTAGATTCAGGAATCTCGTAAGCCTTAATTCGATATACTCGACCCTTGTTTGTAAAGAATAGGAGATAATCGTGTGATGACATCATAAGCATTTCGGTAACATAATCGTCGTCGATAGTCTCCATTCCCTTGATTCCCTTACCACCTCTGTGCTGAGCCTTGAAGTTGTCTTCATTCATACGCTTGATGTATCCAAGCTTTGTGAATGTAACAACTGTATTAGTAACAGGAATCATATCCTCCATGCTGATATCAAATTCATCAAATCCGATAGATGTACGTCTGTCATCACCGTACTTATCAGCAATTTCTGTAATTTCAGTTTTGATTACGCCAAGCAGAATCTTCTCATCACCTAAGATTGCTTTCAATTTTCCAATTAAAATCTGTAAATCGTCATATTCCTGCTGAATCTTATCACGCTCCAAACCTGTAAGAGCACGAAGACGCATATCTACAATTGCCTGAGCCTGAGCTTCTGAAAGACCAAAACGCTCCATTAATGTGGCTTTTGCAGTAGCTACATCAGCAGATCCTCTGATAATCTGAATTACTTCGTCAATGTTATCAAGAGCAATGAGCAAGCCCTCTAAAATGTGTGCACGCTCCTCAGCTTTATTAAGCTCATACTTTGTACGACGTGTAACAACATCCTTCTGATGATTGAGATAGTGTACAAGCATCTGCTTAAGATTGAGTATCTTTGGCTGATTATTTACAAGTGCAAGCATAATTACACCAAAAGTATCTTGAAGCTGTGTATGCTTATAAAGCTGATTAAGAATGATATTAGGATTAACATCACGACGAAGCTCAATACATACTCGAATACCTTCACGTGATGATTCATCACGAAGATCTGTGATACCGTCAATCTTTTTATCCTTAACAAGCTTAGCTATATTCTCGATAAGTCTTGCTTTATTTACCATGTATGGAAGCTCAGTAACAACAATTCTGTTCTTACCATTGTCCATAGGCTCAATTTCTGAAACGGCACGAACTCTAATCTTTGCACGACCAGTTCTGTAAGCTTCTTCAATACCTGCCTTACCAAGAATAACACCACCTGTTGGGAAGTCAGGACCTTTAACTATTTCAAGAAGTTCGTCAATTTCAGTTTCTCTATCTTCTTCAACCTGATTATCAATAATTTTATTAACAGCACCGATAATTTCACGAAGATTGTGAGGTGGAATATTAGTAGCCATACCTACTGCAATACCTGTAGTACCATTAACAAGAAGGTTAGGATAGCGAGCTGGAAGAACAGTAGGCTCTTTCTCTGTCTCATCAAAGTTTGGCATGAAATCTACGCCATCCATGTCGATATCTTTACCAGTTGTGAATTTCTCATCTTTGTAATTGATACCAAACATTGTCATAGAAATCTTTGAAAGACGAGCTTCTGTGTATAGCATAGCCGCAGCGCCATCACCGTCTTCTGAACCAAAGTTTCCGTGACCATCTACAAGTGGGTAACGTGTATTCCATTCCTGAGCCATATTTACAAGGGCTCCGTATATAGAGCTATCACCATGTGGGTGATATTTACCCATTGTATCACCGACAATACGCGCACATTTTCTGTGTGGCTTGTCAGGACCATTGTTCAATTCAATCATAGAGAAGAGTACTCTACGCTGAACTGGCTTTAAACCGTCTCTTACATCTGGAAGTGCTCGTGAGGCAATAACGCTCATGGCATAATCAATGTAAGAGGTTTCCATTGTTTCTTTTAGATCAACATCATGAATATTATCAAAAATTTTGTCGTCCATAGTTTTCCTTTATCTTTTGCTTTTTGGGGCGAAGCCCCGATTTTTATATAAAAAATTAGATATCTAAGTTCTGAACGTACTTAGCGTTCTGCTCGATGAATTCTCTACGAGGTTCAACCTTATCTCCCATAAGAGTAGAAAAGGTAACATTGATTTCTGATGCATCCTCATCATCAATAACTACTCGCTTAAGAATTCTCTTTTCAGGATCCATTGTTGTCTCCCAAAGCTGCTCAGCATCCATCTCACCAAGTCCCTTATATCGCTGAATCTTATTATTATTGTCACGACCAACTTCAGTGAGAATATTGTTTAATTCTTCATCAGAATATGCATACCAAACCTTTTTATTTTTCTCCAACTTATAAAGTGGCGGCTGAGCAAGATATACATGGCCTTGTCTGATAAGCTCAGGCATAAATCTATAAAGGAATGTAAGCATAAGAGTAGAAATATGCGCACCATCAACATCGGCATCAGTCATGATAATGATCT